>DASTAW010000020.1 GCA_035712365.1 Terriglobia bacterium | reverse complement strand
GCTCCTTCCCGCTGGCTCCAATGCCCTCGCTCGATCCCTTCTAACACCACTAACCGGTCCCGGTCCCGCTGACTCAACCTCAGTTCCTCTTTTCTCATCCCCCAAGCTTCTACCACCTAAAGCGGAACTTTCTACTTTGCTCATACCGGAACTTCTCACTTTGCAGCGACACTCCCGCCGATTTTGCTTGACTTAGTAGGCTAGCTATGGTAGCCTTGTTCAACAGCGAAGGTTTAGGCGCAGGATCAGGGAATGAAACGCGGTGTTTGTAGCGCACGATCCATGGTTGGCCCGGTGGTTTTCGCAGTGGCGGGTGATGAATGCGTGTCGGTAACGAGCGAATTTTTGTAGTCCTCAAAAAGCCATTTTTCGCGCTGGTTTTGAGGCAAATGGGACAAAAATCACGTTTTTTGAAAAACGAACCGGAGAGGTTGTTGGAAACAAAGGGAAATTGCCAAAAAACGAACCGGAAACGAACCTAAAACAAAGCGGAGAAGTTATTGAAAACACGTAGCTGTGAAAAAAACGAACCGGAACGAACCGGAAAACAAAGCGGGCCATGTTATTGAAAACAAATAAGGGTCAAAAAACGAGCCCGACGTTGCGTGCACCGGTTCGCGGCTGCCTGTAACGACTTATTCTTCCCCCTGCGATTCTTTCGCGCGGCAACTCATGGTTCCGAGCGCCAGGAGTTTGTGTTCGCCGAACCCTGCGCTGTGGTGGTCGAGACATTCAGCTTTTTGAAGTTCATCAACGTGTTACAATTCAGCGCATGGCGGGAAATGGAACGGCCTCAATCCGGGTGATGGGCATTGACCCAGGCCTCAACATCACCGGTTACGGGATCGTCGAGCGTCACCGCCAGGGGACGGCCCTGGTGGAAGCGGGCGTCATCCGCCTGCCGCGAGCGCAGGGCAACAATCTGCCGCTGCGTCTGGAGACGCTGTTCAAGGGCATTCAGGAGGTCGTCGAAGAGTTTCGCCCGGAGGTCGTCTGCCTGGAAGAGGTTTACAGCCACGCCGATTACCCGCAGACCGCGGTCCTGATGGGGCACGCCCGGGGAGTCATCTGCCTGGCGGTGCGCCTGGCTCGAGTGCCGGTGTTCCCTATGCCCGCCAAGCGAATCAAGCAGTCCGTCACCGGCAACGGAAACGCCTCAAAGCTTCAGGTGCAAAGGGCCGTGCAGCAGCACTTCTCACTGCACGCCACGCCGAGGCCGCCGGACGTGGCTGACGCGCTGGCCGTGGCATTATGCTATATGAATACGCTTCGCGCCCCGACCAATGGGCTCCGGCTCAAGGGGGGACGGCTGCGGTAAGACTTTTTGATTACCCGGGCATTTTCCCGCAATCGGCAAAGTTCATTCCAGGAGCACGTCACTGATCTCAGAGGTCACCGGCGAAGTTCTTTATGACCGCATCGCGCGCAATGCCCTGCTGGTGCGCGTCAACTCGCTCTGTTACGAAATTTTCGTGCCTTCGGGCATTGCGGCCCGGCTGCGCCAGGCACCCGAGCACGAGCGTAAAAATCCTCTGACGCTTTACACCATCTACTACATTGACGGAGGAATGGCGGGCGGACATCTGACTCCCAAGCTGGTAGGTTTTCTCGATCCTCTGGACCGCGAGTTTTTTGAGACTTTCACCAAGGTGCCGGGCGTCGGCTTTATGCGGGCGCTCAAGTGCCTGATTCGCCCTCTCAATGAAATTGCCCTGGCCATCGAGCGCGGCGACACCGAACTGCTGAAGAAGCTGCCCTATATCGGCACGAAAACCGCGGAGCGCATCGTGACCGACCTGCGCGGCAAGATGGCGAAATTCGCGCTGGCCCCTGGCAACCAGCCGCTCTCCGTGGAAGCCGAAACCACCTCCGAGCTGAAGATGGAAGCCATCCAGGTGCTCGAGCAGTTGGAGTATTCGCGGTCTGAGGCCCAGCGAATGGCCGCGGAGATTCTGGCGCGTCATAAGAACCTGAAGTCCATTGATGAATTCCTGCGCAAGGTGTTCGAGCAGAAGCAGGAAATCGTAAAGACTGGAAACGCGCTGGGAGACTCGCAAAACTCATAAGAACATGTCCAGAGTTCGACTCGTATCACCGGACTTGATTTCGCAGGACGAAGAGAGTTTCAATCAGACCCTGCGCCCGCCCTCGCTTGAGCAGTACGTAGGGCAGCGCAAGATCGTCGAAAAGCTCTCCATCGCGTTGCAGGCCGCCCGGCAGCGGTCGGAGTCTGCGGAACACACGCTCCTCTACGGTCCGCCCGGCCTGGGCAAGACAACGCTGGCGCACATCATTGCCAACTCCATGGGCGCCAAGATTGTCACCACTTCAGGTCCCGCGCTTGAACGCACCGGCGATCTGATGGGAATCCTCACCAACCTGGGCGAAGGTGACATTCTGTTTATCGATGAGATCCACCGGTTGCCGGTAAACATCGAAGAGTTCCTCTACCCTGCGATGGAGGATTTCAAGGTTGACTTCGTTGTGGACAAGGGAATGTTCGCCAAGACGATCAACGTTCCGCTGAAGCGATTCACCCTGGTGGGGGCAACCACGCGGGCCGGGAGCCTCTCCGCTCCCCTGCGGAACCGCTTCGGCCTCTTCTTCCACCTGGAGTTTTACCCTGTTGAAGACCTGAAGACGATCATCCTGCGTTCGGCTCAAATCCTGGAAGTCCCCATCGACGACGCGGGAGCTACAGAAATCGCCCAGCGGGCGCGGGGCACGCCGCGCATCGCCAACCGCCTGCTGCGACGCGTTCGGGATTATGCTGACGTCAAGTCGGACGGCGCCATCACGCCGGAAGTGGCCTGCCAGGCGCTGACGCTGGAAGGCGTGGATGAACGGGGTCTGGATGAACTCGACCGGAACTTCCTCTCCACCATCATCCGGCTCTACAAGGGAGGGCCGGTGGGCGTGGAGGCGATGGCCGCAACTTTGAATGAAGAAGTAGACACCCTGGTTGATATGGTTGAGCCCTACCTGCTCCAGCTCGGTTTCGTCAGCCGGACACGGAGCGGGCGCATGGCTAACGAGCCGGCGTATCGGCACTTGAAAATGCCGATGCCAGGGCGATCGCAGGGATTGTTTGAAACCTAGGGCAAGGCAGGCGCGCAACCTGAATGCCAACTCATGAAGCGAGTGTTTCTTTCTTTGGGCTCCAATCTCGGCGACCGGTCCGGGAATATCAAAGGGGCGCTTGATGCGCTGGGCGCGGCGGGCATCCAGGTCCGACGGGTGTCCTCGTTCTACCGCACCGAGCCGGTGGAGTTCCGGCAGCAACCGTGGTTTGTAAATTGTGCGGCGGAAGTTGAAACAGAGCTTCTGCCTTTGCAACTGCTGAAGGCTGTTCAGAAGGTGGAACGCGACCTGGGGCGGCGGAGGGCCATCAACAAGGGGCCGCGCAAGATTGACATCGACATCCTGCTCTATGAAAATGTCGTGGTCCGTTCGGCGGCCCTGACTATTCCGCATGAGAGAATGGCCGGGCGAAAATTTGTTCTGGCGCCGCTGCGGGAACTCGATGCCGGCCTCCGGCATCCTGTGACCGAGCGAACGGTGATGGAAATGCTGAATGAAACGCCAGACTCCAGCCAGGTGATTCGCATCGATCCGCAGGACGCCGAGAGCGGCCCATGAGAGTATGCCAGCGCCGCGAGAGTCTGCCTGGGGCATCGAAGATAGACGGACCCATTTCATCAGCAAAGTGTTTCGGGCCATGGCCGGTTTGCCAGCAGCGGCCCGCCTGAATTCATCGAGGGATTGCACGTGGTTAAATCGCCCGCATACGAAAGGCCGCGCTTCATCGCGGTTGAAGGCCCGGTCCGCGTTGGGAAAACCACCCTCGCGGACATCCTTGCCAACCAACTGCGGGCGGACCGCATGCGCGATGTGGACGACAACCCGTTTCTCGAGGCTTTTTACAGCGAGAAGCCCGGTGCAGCGTTTAGCAGCCAGATGTATTTTCTGCTGGAGCGGTTTCGCCAGTTTCGCGCGCTTGATGTTTCGGCTTCAGCCAATCACGTCGTGGTAAGCGATTACATATTTGAGAAGGACAAAATCTTTGCCTATCTCAACCTGAGCGATGCGGAACTGCGACTTTACGAGCAGTATTATCAGATCTTTGCCGAGCAGGTACCGGTCCCCGATCTGGTGATATACTTACAGGCGAAACCGGAGATGCTCAAGAAGCGGATTGAGAAGAAGAAAATTCCGTTTGAGAGCCGCATCTCAGAAGAGTATCTCGAGGCTGTTGTAAACGCCTATGAGCACTTCTTCTTCCGCTATCGATCGAGCAACCTGCTGGTGATTGAAACGTCCGAGATCGACTTTGTCGACCGGAACGAAGATTTGAAGCAGTTGCTCCACCGGCTGACCCAGCCGGTCCGGGGCACGCAGTATTTTTTGCCGCTTGGATCCGCTTCTGCGGACTGAGACGGTCGTCGGCTGTAACACAGGCCGCAGATGCCCTGTGCAGGATGGCGCTGCGGACTGGAATCCAGGCGTTTTCGACCCTCTCGGTCCATTGACAGCCCGATGCGGAGTTTCCCGCGCCGCTCAATGCTTGCGCAGGAGAAACCGGGCTGCGACCGAGAGGTTTTTTGTTTCCAAGGCGCATGCACATCACTGTGCGGAGCGTTGAATTTCGGATAAGGAGGTACTGCCATGGACCCGAAATCACAGGCTGTGAGCAAGGTTACCGTTCCGATCATTCTTGAGCGGAAACTTCGAGGCGAAAAAATCACCTGTCTCACCGCATATGACTATCCGACCGCGCGGCTGGTGGACGAGGCGGGGATTGATGTTCTTCTGGTTGGCGACACGCTGGCCCAGGTGGTGCTGGGCTACGACTCCACTGTGCCCGTCAGCAGTGACGAAATGCTTCATCATTTGCGGGCCGTGCGCAGGGGCGTACGTCGGGCCCTGCTGGTAGCAGATCTGCCTTACGGCTCCTACCACCTGGGCGAGAGGGACACGTTGCGGACGAGTCTGCGTTTCATCAAGCAGGGCGGCGCCGAAGCCATTAAGATCGAAGGCGGCAGAAAGCGCGCCCGCCTGGTCCGCCGCATGGCGAATGCGGAAATCCCTGTCATGGGCCACATCGGCCTCACGCCCCAGTCGGTAAACCGGTTGGGTGGATACGCCGTCCAGGGCCGCACCTTGGAATCGGCCAATGAGCTTTTTGCGGATGCGCAGGCGCTGGAAGATGCCGGCGTTTTCGCCCTGGTGCTGGAGGCGGTCCCGCGTGAACTGGCGGCGATGATCACGCGCCGGCTTCGCATCCCGACGATCGGCATCGGGGCAGGTCCCGATTGCGACGGTCAGGTGCTGGTGTTCCATGATCTTGCCGGGCTCGCCTTCCAACCTCCGGCAAAATTTGTCCGGCCTTATGCGGACCTTCGCCAGACGTTGCACGAGGCCATTTCGAGGTTTAAGGATGACATTGTGGAAGGCCGGTACCCGAGCGACGGAGAGTCTTATCACTGCCCGCTGGCCATCCTGGAGCAGTTTGAGAAGGAGTTTCTCGGCCAGCCGCGGGCCTGAGTAGAGTGCATAACTTACCACGGGCAGCGGCCTGCTGGGGATTACAAAATAAGAGGACAACGGTCGTGGCGCCGCCGTCCCGGCGGTACTTTCCTGGGCCGGCAAGATGCCGGCGCTACGCAAGTCCGGCAGGGTATTATGCATTCCTCATTGGGTCCTATATGGAAATTCGCCATCGGTGCGAACAGTGACTGCGTGGGTCAACCCCCGAAGCTGGTACGCTCAAAACGCTTATGCGCCTGATTACTTCTGTCAGCGAAATGAAGGCCCTGACGCGAGAAACCCGGTCTCGTGGCAAATCTGTGGGACTGGTCCCTACGATGGGCGCTTTGCACAAGGGACATATGAGCCTGGTGCGCCAGGCAAAGCAGCAATGCGACGTCGTGGTGGTTTCAGTTTTTGTGAACCCTGCACAGTTCGGGCCAGGCGAAGACCTGGAACGCTATCCGCGCGATCTCGATCAGGATTTCCAGTTGCTCAGTTCCTACAACATCGACACTGCCTTCGCTCCATCCGCGGACGAAATGTATCCCGACGGATTCCAGACCTTTGTGGAGCCAGGCCCTCTGGCGCGGGTATTTGAGGGCGACTCGCGCCCGAGGCACTTCCGCGGGGTTGCAACGGTGGTGGTGAAGCTATTCAACATCGTGCAGCCGGATATGGCGTATTTCGGCCAGAAGGATTTCCAGCAGGCAATTGTAATCCGTCGCCTGGTGGAGGACCTCAACCTGAACACCCGGCTGGTGGTTTGTCCCATCGTGAGGGACGAAGACGGGCTGGCCGTCAGCTCCCGCAATGCTTATTTCAAACCATCCCAGCGCCAGTCAGCACTGACGCTTTCCAGAAGCCTTAGGACGGCTGAGGATCTGGTGCATGCCGGCGAATCGGACGCGGGCAGAGTCCTGGAGGAAATGCGCCGCGTGTTGGACGCTGACCCCCGGATAAAAATTGACTACCTCGAGATTGTCAACCCCGTTTCCTTTGAGCCAATGCCCCGCGTCACCTCTGGCGCGATTGCACTGCTCGCAGCCTACGTTGACCGCGTGAGGCTGATCGACAACACGATCCTGGGACCCATCAGAACATCTAAGGAAGACCGCCTGCAAATGGCGCTCGCCGCCCCCGTTGTCACTACGACGGAAGCCAGAGCCCCGGGCATCGACACCGAAGCGGTTATTCACAAGGTTGAGGGGTGCCGGGATTGCGCCGCCATTTCGACCATCCTGCTTCCACCGCGCGAATTCATGGCCAGCTATATCAAGCGGGACTACCCCGATCTCAGCACCATACGGACCGCCGTTATTGGACGCCACTCAACGGCCAGACCTGACAACTCTTTTTACCGTAACAGCGGACGGGCCAACCGTTTTGTCACCGCCCTCTATGACCTGCTCGGGATAGACGATTTTGCGGAATTTAAGCAGCGGTTTATCCTCACTGACATTATCCGCTGCCATGCTTCCGGCCCTCGCCTTCCCGAGAAGGCGATGCGGAACTGCTCGAGGCACTTGCGCAACGAGATTTCCCTTTTCCCCAATCTTGAAAGGCTGGTGGTGCTGGGTGAGGATGCTTACCTGGGAGTCCAACGATTTCTGCTGGAGCGCGACCCCAGTGAGATTCAGCCCTTCTCCAGCTTTATCGGGTCCAATGGATGGGTGGAGGAAAACGCGCAAATTCCAAGCCTGGACAACCGGTCAATCAAAATATATTACTGCCATCATCCATCGCTCGGCTACGAACGAAGTCCGTCTTTAGCCTCGGCTCTCGTCTGACAACTTGTTTCGAAGGCTCATAACTTCAACGCGGCCAGCACCTGCCCAATGTGCCCGTCAACCTGCACGCGGGGGAACACGGTTTTCACTCTCCCCCGCTGATCGATGATATAAGTCGACCGGACGATGCCCAGGCTTTTCTTCCCGTAAAGGGTTTTCTCCTGCCACACACCGTAGGCCTGAAGCGTCTTATGGTCACCGTCGCACGCAAGGGGGAAATTTAATTGATGTTTGTCCCTGAATTCGGCCAGCTTTTCCGGGGAATCGGCGCTCATCCCCATGACCTTCGCGCCGAGCTTGTCCAGTTCTCTTTTGGCATCACGAAACTCGTGAGCTTCTCGCGTTCAACCCGGCGTATCAGCTTTAGGGAAGAAAAAGAGGACCAGGGCGGCGCCTTTATAATCGCTCAACTTGACTGGCTGCCCGGAATCGGATGGAAGAGAAAAGGCCGGCGCCTTGTCACCAACTTTCAGCATGTTCAACTCCTCTCATGGACGAAGTCCCCAATTTATTTGGGCTCGCGTGCGCGGGCCTTCGAGGTTGTTTTATCGCCGGATTCCACCACGCCTGCTTTCGGTGTGCCCTCGGTATTCAGCATTGATTCATAAGCCGCCCGGTATTGTTGATTGCCGGGGTCAAGCTTTTGAGCAACCTGGAACTGCGTCTGCGCCTGCTTCCAGTCGCCCGCAGCCTTCAGCGCTAATCCGAGGTTGTAGTGCCCAGCGGCATCGTTCGGTTTGAGACGCAAAACTTCTCCGTACTCAAAAATTGCCCCATTCCAGTTCTTCATTTGGTAATAGGCCGCGGCAAGGTTGTTGTGCGCCGTCGAGTAATCGGGATTCAAATGGATGGCGCGCTGATACTGCTTGAGGGCTTCGGCGACGCTTCCTTCCTGTTGCAGGGCAAGACCCAGGTTGTTGCAGGCCGCAGCATACCTGGGGTCCAGTTCCAGCGCCTTCTGATATTGTTCAACTGCGGCATCGAGGCTGCCAGCCTGCCGCAGCGCGTTTCCGAGATTGTTATAAGGCTGGGCCCAGTCCGGCTTCAGGGCAATGGTATTTCGATACGAGGTCATTGCTCCATCCAGATCGCCTGCCATGGCCAGCGCATTACCCAGATTGTCATGTGCGATGGCCCAGCCCGGCTCCAGGCGAACCGCCGACCTGAACTCCTGGATTGCCGGGTCTAGTTTTCCTTGCTGTGCGTAGGTGAGCCCCAGGTCATTGTGAGCACCGGCATTCTCCGGGTCAATCTGGAGCGCCTTTTCAAACTGCTGGGCTGCGCCGCTCAGATTTCCCTGCGCTCGAAGCAAGGTCCCGAGATTGTAGCGCGCCTCGGCATATCCAGGATCAAGACGGATAGCACGGAGATACTCAAGCATGGCGCTGCTTGGCTTGCGTTCCTGTCCGTACCCACTGCCCAGGGCGTTGTGTGCCTCCGGCCAATTTGGCTCCAGGCTGATCGCCTTCTTGTAGCGAACCACGGCCTCGCTCAGCGACCCACTCTTCTGCAGTTTTTGTCCGGCCGCGTACTGTTCTTGCGCTGCCGCGCTCCATTTTACGCTGGAATGGCGTACCGTTGTTTTTTGGCCCGTCGTATTAGCGCTGCGGGTCGTGCGGGTGTCACGATGATGATGCTGGCGCGCCGCACTACCCGTTTTCCTGGCTTGCGACACACCGGCCCGGCCCACAGCAAGAGCGGAGGGGACCACGAGCCCCATCGTAATCGCCCAAATAAGAATCGATCTTGAACGCATGGAACAGCAGCCCGCTAACCCGCCAGCGTCAGGGAAGTTCAGTTCCGCGCGCCAGGCGCAGCGCTTCGTTATCGGGAAAGCTCTTTCTTAAGGACGTCCTGCACCAGTTGCGGCTGCGCCTGCCCCCGCGTGGCCTTCATCATCTGGCCCACAAACCATCCGATCGTGGCCGTTTTGCCTTGCCGGTATTGTTCAGTCTGTTTAGGATTGGCGGCAATTATTCCGCGTGCTATCTCAGCAAGTTTGACCGGATCAGCAATTTGCTCGAGCCCCCTATCGCTCACGATCTGTTCAGCGGTTTTACCCGTCTCGAACATTTCCGCCAGGACATCCTTGGCCATCTTCCCTGAGATTGAATCCCTGGCCACCAGGTCGATGAGTCGTGCCAGGTTTTCCGCCGTGACCGGGCTGTCCGCAATGGACTTCCCGCTTTCCTGCAGCAAATAACTCCAATCATTCAAAACCCAGTTTGCAGCCAGTTTGGCCTCCCCACAGGCCTTCGCGGTACGCTCAAAGTAGTCTGCCGTGGCCCGTGATGAAGTCAGCAGCGCGGCGTCCTGCCGCGGCAAAGCGTATTCCGTCTGGAACCGAGATTCTCGCACTTGTGGAAGTTCCGGCAGAGATCGCCTGACATCCTCCTTCCATTCGTCCGTCACTACAAGCGGCAGCAGATCAGGCTCAGGGAAATACCGGTAATCATGCGCAAATTCCTTTGAGCGCATGCCGTAGGTGCGTTGCTCACGGCTGTCGAAAAGGCGGGTTTCCTGAAAGATCTCGCCCCCGCTTTCAAGAACTTCAACTTGCCGCTCTACTTCATACGCCAGCGCCTTTTGCAGAAACTTGAATGAGTTCAGGTTCTTTACTTCGGTCTTTATGCCAAACGATCTCGCACCCTTCTTGCGGACGCTGACGTTGGCATCCACCCGGAGACTTCCCTCCTCCATGTTGCAGTCAGATATCTCCAGATAGAGCATCAAGGTCTTCAGGCGGGTGAGATAATCGTAGGCTTCTTCCGGTGAGCGCAGATCGGGCTCGCTTACAATCTCAATTAACGGCACGCCTGAACGGTTGAGGTCGATATAAGTTTTCTCACTCGAATCCGGGAAGCCTTCATGGAGAGACTTGCCTGCATCTTCCTCGATGTGTACCCGCGTGATCCCGACCCTCTTCTTCTCGCCCCCAACTTCGATTTCAATCCAGCCCCCTTCCGAAAGTGGCTCACTGTATTGCGAAATCTGGTATCCCTTGGGGAGGTCCGGATAGAAATAGTTCTTGCGTGCAAAACGGGAGCGCGGGTGGATGCGACAATTGAGCGCCAGCGCCGCCTTCGTAGCCATGGCCGCTGCTTCACGATTCAGGGCCGGCAGGGCGCCGGGCAACCCCAGGCAGACCGGGCAGGTGTTCTGATTGGGGGGGTCTCCGAACTGTGTTGAGCATTTACAAAATATCTTCGAACGAGTAAGGAGCTGAACGTGGACTTCCAGCCCGATGACCGGCTCGTACTTTGCCAGCGTTTCAGGCGATAGAGTTGCCAGGGTGGTCATTCGTACTCCGGTTATTCTCTTTTTGTGAGGAGCCCCGATGGGTCCCGCGCCAAGGGCCATGAACCTGTTGCAAACGATATTATACATTACGCCCCGCGCAAATCCGCGGGCCGAACGCAGCACACCTCCAATTGCGTGGCAACGGAAATGGTCCCCGGAACATCCACTGGATGTACCGCTTCGCAGTTAAAACGGGGCGGCGGCGCGTCCAGAGCTTTAGGACCGATGAATACTTCATTGAGTTCGTTTGGACGGCATGCTTATAATCTGTATTAGAGAGAGGGCCATGCAAAAAGTGAGAACCTTAGGTGAACTGAAGCGATCCGGCTATCGCAGTCAGAGCGTGAAGAATGAGATGCGCGCCAACCTGATCCGTATGCTGCGCGCGGGCCAGGCTATTTTCCCGGGCATCGTGGGTTTTGAAGACACGGTCATCCCGCAGATTTCAAATGCCATTCTTTCACGCCACAATTTCATCCTGCTTGGTCTGCGCGGCCAGGCCAAGAGCAGAATTCTGCGATCGCTCGCTTCCCTGCTGGATGACGAAGTACCGTTCATCGCGGGCTGCGAGATCAATGATGATCCGCTGAATCCCATCTGCCGCGCGTGCCATGAACTGGCCGCAAAGGCAGGCGACGCAGTTCCTATCGACTATTTGCCGCGCGACCAGCGCTACGTCGAGAAACTGGCCACTCCTGACGTCACGATTGCGGACATCATTGGAGACCTCGATCCCATCAAGGCAGCGCGCGGCGGGCACGCTCTCTCGAGCGAATTGACCATCCATTACGGGCTGCTGCCAAGGGCCAACCGCGGTATTTTCGCCATAAACGAACTGCCTGATCTGGCCGGAAAAATCCAGGTTGGGCTATTCAACATTATGCAGGAGGGGGATGTTCAGATTAAGGGCTATCCCGTCCGGCTGCCCCTGGATGTGGTCCTCGTCTTTACAGCCAATCCCGAAGATTACACGGCCCGCGGCAAAATCATTACACCGCTAAAAGACCGGATCGGTTCGGAAATTCGAACTCACTATCCGACGACCCTCGAGCACGGAATCGCCATTACGGCACAGGAGGCCTGGAGCGAACGTGATGGAGCGCTCCGTTTGATTGTGCCGAATTTTATTCGCGAGTTGATTGAGACCATCGCTTTCGAGGCCCGTGAGGAGAAGAAGATCGACAAGCGCAGCGGCGTCAGCCAGCGCATGCCCATTACCTGCCTCGAGAACGTCATCTCCAATGCCGAGCGTCGCGCGCTGACCCGAGGCGAGAAAATCGCTGTGCCCCGCCCTGCTGATATCTATGCCGGTCTGACTTCATTGACCGGAAAATTCGAGCTCGAATATGAGGGCGAACTGAGAGGCGCGGAAAATGTTGCTCGCGACGTCATCCGGCAGGCCAACGCTCGTGTTTTCAAGAAGTACTTTGACGACATACCGCTACACTCTCTGGTCCAATGGTTTGAACTGGGTGGAACACTGAAATATGAGGAAAGCGCCTCCACCGCTGACCTGTATGCGCAATTCAAGAGGATACAGGGGCTTCTGGAAACGACGCAAAAGCTCGGCGTGAAGAGCAAGGACGATCCAGCCTTGCTCGTTTCGGCGGCTGAGTTCATTCTTGAGGGACTGTATGCGCTGAAGAAAATCAGCCGCAACGAGGAACTCGGCTTTCACGTGGAGCACCGGGCCCCGGAACCCGTCGCCGAACAAGACGAAAGGCTTGGGCGCCGCCACCGTTCCTTGAACTGACAGGGAAGAGTGACTGGCACTTTAGCCGGCCGGACCCGGCGGGCAAGTTCATGAAATACATCAAATATGGAAAACATATTCCGGACCCCTTCGAAGGCTTGAGTGCGGAGGACCTGATGCAGATGCTTCAGGACTTCTTCCTCGATAGTGGCTTTTACAACCAGTTTTACGGCGTCTATGAAATGGATTCCGAAAAAACCATGGAGCAACTGCGTCAGGCGCTGCTTGAGGCGCTCGAGCAGAAGGGGATGATTTCGGATGAGCTCCTGGAGGATATGCTGGAAAATCCGCAAGACTCAGCCGTGGCGCAGGCCCTTGACCGACTGCTCCAGCAATTGGCGGAAGAGGGATATGTCTCTATCGAACAACCGCAGCAAGGCGCGGTCACCGAGCCCCGCCCGGGCCATATGGGCCAGGGCGAAGGACAAACCAGATTCGAAATCACAGACAAGGCGTTGGACTTTCTGGGCTTCAAGACACTCAAGGACCTCCTGGGCTCGCTCGGGAAATCAAGCTTTGGCCGTCACGATACTCGTGAGATGGCTACCGGCATCGAGTCTGACGGCTCAAGCCGTCGCTACGAATTCGGCGACACGCTCAACCTGGACGTGAACGCCACGCTCCTTTCGGCCATCGGCCGCAAGGGCCTCACAGTGCCGCTTGAATTGGACTATCAGGACTTGCAGGTTCGACAGTGCGAATACCAAAGCTCCTGCGCCACGGTCCTGATGCTTGACTGCAGCCACAGCATGATCCTTTACGGGGAGGACCGCTTTACTCCTGCCAAGAAAGTAGCCATGGCTCTGACCCACCTGATCCGGACGCAATTTCCAGGCGACACCCTTCACATGGTTCTCTTTCACGATTCGGCAGAGGAAATTCCCCTGCAGCAACTGGCGCGTGTGAAGGTCGGCCCCTATTACACCAACACTCGTGAAGGCCTGCGACTCGCACAGCGCATTTTGTCACGACAACGCAAAGACATGCGCCAGATCGTGATGATCACCGACGGAAAGCCCTCTGCGTTGACCCTGGAGGACGGGCGGATTTATAAGAACGCTTTCGGCCTCGATCCCCTGGTCGTCTCTGAAACTCTGCACGAAGTTGTTCGCTGCCGCAGGAACGGAATCCTGATCAATACCTTTATGCTGGCTTCTGATTATGGTCTTGTAAACTTCGTGCAGAAAATCACGGAGATATGCCGCGGAAAGGCCTACTTCACTACTCCTTATACACTTGGCCAGTATTTATTAATGGATTACATGAAGAAAAAATCCAAACACATCCATTAGTCTGAAGGCCGGACTTCTCTTGCCAGTCTGCGCTCTGCCCAACGGAAGAGTCGTTGCCAATGATCCATTAGGATCGCAGCAGGCGCTTACGCTGGCTCTGACGCTTCTTCACTGACACGTTTCTTATGTTTGGGAGGTTTTTTGCGCCGACTCTCTTCTCGTTGCGTGGGCGGAGGCGTCCCGGCGCGCTCCCGAGCTCGCCGCTTGGCTTCCTTCCAGCTTTGATATAGTTCTTTCTTTGGCGGCTTGCTGGGGCTCATGCGGATGAAGTCTCTCGCGGCGGGCTGGCGTCCTGCCGTTGGGCGCGCCTATAAGTGCTTGGCGGAAGTGTGTCGGAATCGAACCGACCGATCCACCAAAGGCAGATCCACAGGATTTGAAGTCCCGGGCGGACACCAGCCCACATGCACTTCCGGTTTGATTCTAAATGCGCTGTTCATTGTCGTCAACGCGACGATTGCCCGCCAGCAGATGCGGAAGCAGAGCTGCACCTGTTGCTATAAGCGGTAGTCGTATGCCATCAGGGGCATTGAGGTTTGCGAAATCTAAATCGACCTCCCGAAAGATCCGCGCCACTGCACGAATTCTTATACTCCGCGCTTTCCGCGTCAGACCGTAATCACTTGATCGAGCAGTTGGCTGACGGCCCGGTGGGCTTCGCCGATGGCTGTGCGATGATCGGGCGCCCCGGAGAGGTCAGTGTTGGCAAAGACAATTCTGCCAAACGGAGCCGCGCGGAGGATCTGCCTCGGCGCAGGCTTTCCATCGCGGCCGAAAAAGAATCCTGGCTGCGGGCTGACGTAAGCGTGCCCCCAACGGTTCAAGACGATTCCTGCAATATCCTTTTGCGGATTAAAACCTGTCTGCGAAAACATATCTGAAAGTTGTTCGCGAATCCTCTGCTCGTATTGCTGGAACGAGGTTGACAGCAACTCCGCGCGGCCGAGGTTGCCCTGTTCCTCGAGCGACCGGCCGGGGTGTGGGTAGAGGACCTTCAAGGTAAGGACGACCGGTGAGTCTGGACCAATCGTTGTAGAGTCCGTGGAGAAGGTGGGAACTTTGCGGACCGCCATAAAACTGCCCAAGCCCTCGAACCATTGGCAACCCGAGATACCCATCTTGTACAGAAACCGCCAGTTGCGTACGGCGATGTTTGCCATCATGCAAGGCGAGCGGTAAAACTGATCATAGGCCTGACGCTGCAGAGGCGGCAGATCGCGCACAATGTGCTTCGTGGTCCAACACCCTCCGGCCATCACTACCGAACGGGCCTTCAGCCGGTAAAGCTTGCCGCCTCGCGTATAGGCGATCGTGACGAAATTCGAGTTGGCAGCGTCGCCATCGTGTTTCACCCAAACCACCGTGCTGTCCAAACGAACTCTCGCAGGCTGCCCCGGCCGGTCAAGCGCGGAGAAATTGATTTTATTGCGGCATACCGCTTCGAGCGTGCGAGGGCCGGATATCGATTGCGGGAGCAGCGTCTTGATCATTTGCCGCGCAATCCCGGCGTTTCCTCCAGGGAACGAATGATTTTGATCCACATTATTCAATGGATGCAACTCTGTGAAGGCGTAAAGGCAGTAGGCGGAGAGCACATCCGGCCCTCCGCCGAAGCCGCCTCCTTCTTCTGCCATAAACGTTTCGATGGTCTTATCACTCAGGCCATAAGTGTCCATCAGGTGCTGCTGGATCGTCACGCTGTCAAGCTGTCGCGATTTTTCATCGCCAGGAAAATCAATTGGCGGTCCGTCTTTCCGTGCTCCGTTGTAACGAAGGAGCTCCGCGCGCATGTTTGCCGGGATTGGCGCGCCCTCAAGCTTCTTTTTCCAGGGATCAATCAACCAAACACCAGGCTCCTTGCCGAATTTCGCTCCGAAATAGAACGCTAGCGGCGGTTTTGCATCCTCAAAGCTCGTGCCCAGCGGAAGCTCAGGACAGGATTTGGTCCATTCCTGGTATTTGAAGCTGCGCCAGTCCAGTCCGATCAAGTCGTAGAACCTGGCAATGAAGCTATGGGGATAAGGGACCTGGAAGTGATCTGATCCCTGCGGGCCCATGATGCGCTGCCCGTCAACGATGAATTCGTTCCGTTTCGCTTCGCCACCAAAAACAGGATGATTTTCGAGGACCAGGCACGTGAGCTTCGAGGCCCCGTATTTCTGAAGGAATAGAGCTGCCGCCAGCCCGCTCAGCCCTCCTCCGACCACAACACAATCGAAGATTTCGTTCGTGTCAATCGCGTCCGAGGATAAAGAATCAAGCACACGGTCGCGGATTTGGTGGCCAGAGGTCATGACCTCATAGGTGTTGCCATTGGAGCTGGCGTAATCACCTACGCCCCCGTAGCCAGTCCATTCATCGCGGGCAAGAAGTTGAGCGGGGCTCAGGGAGCCCAACAGCAGGCTGCCGGACGCCAATAGCGTCGAATTCAAAAAGTCGCGCCGACAGATCGGTTGGTCCATTCCCAACGACTTTCCCGGTGCGGGCTTTTTTTGATTTGAAGACATTGATTTGAACTCCTCGACTTCCCAGAATTGCTTGATTTTTTGAGGGAACTGAGCCTCGTAACCTGGATTCAGTTTCGATGTCAGCCATGTGGTCAGTCGGGAAGCACCTCTCTCCACACTCGCAGGTAATTGCCACCCAATATCTGGCCAATCTGTTGCTCAGTGAATCCCCTCTCTGCAAGGATCCCTATGAAAGTGGTCCAGTGCTGCCGCATAGTTTCAGCTTCATGGCCGGTAAAAACGCGCTGGGGTTGGGTGTACCCAGGCACATAATAGGGATCAGGGTTGCCAACATCGTGCCCGAGCCAGGCGATACCTATATGTTCCACTCCGACGCTTTTCGCCAGGAACTCAATTTCGTCCGCCATCAGCGAGTAGGGGACTTGCCCAACATCGTACCGCATACCCACCACGCCTCCTGTGGACGCGATGGCCTTTACTTCTTCAGGGACCAGTTCCACCGGTGGGTGCGAGTTCACGTATTGAGCGAGGTTCTGGTGAGTAGAGACAATCGGGTGCTTAGTGATTTCAGCAACGTGGAGCGCGCCGTTGACTGACAGGTGTGAGACGCCAACCATCATGCCAAGACTGTTCATCTCTTTGACTACCTCGACGCCAAACGGAGAAAGCCTGCCACCCATTCTTCCGCCCGCGACGCCGTCTCCGAGTTGGTTCCGGCCGTTGTGAGTGAGTTGCACACCCCGCACGCCGAGCCGGAAGAACTGGCGGAGCAAAGCTAGCTGGTAGCCGGCAAGAAATTCGGGTTCGGGGCCGCAAATAGTTCCGAGACCTTCACCACCCTCCAGGTCAATAATGAACTGGACCCGGTCCTTGTTCGGTTTGGTGGGGATATCCGACTTGGCCTTGATGATGGAGGCCTTGCCGTCCGTTCTTCCGATTCCCACCAGGAGCATATCGAGGGTCCTCAGATCACCCTCGAGTGTTGGCTGAAGGTAGCTTCTCTCCGGCAGCGAGTCGCCACCCGAAGGCATGATGCAAACACTGACGCCCCCCTCGATCAGGCGCGGAACAAGAAAATCTGCCAGCGGGGAGTTTTGCGACTCAACCCGAAGCTTGAGGCGGGCCGTAAGTTCCCAAATGTCCCGGTGCCCTTCGGTTACGATATAGTCATGCGGGTCTCTCGAAACCGCTGCCGAGCTAACGGAGGGAGACCCTGCCAACATTGCACTCCCCAGCAGAACACTTGAATTGCTCAAAAAAGTGCGACGGTTTATGGGTTCCGTTTTCATGAGTCCTCTTCAAAAACAGATCAGCCGTGGAGCCGTAGCTCTGTTTCGTGAAAGCAAGATCTGATCCTAATGAGGATTGCATAATAGAGTGACGGACTTCCGTAGCGCCGGTCCCGCCCGGCGGGACCGGCCCTGAAAATTGCCGCCGGGACGGGGGCGCTACAAACGAGCTTGCCACCATATTTTGTAATCTTCAGTAGGATGTGACGGAACTGACCGGCCTATCAAGATTGGGGCGGTCCAACAGGTTGAAGAATTCCTCTCGGAACTGAAGCCGTTACCTCCAGCGTTCTTATTTTCGGGGACCGCCACGATCTTCGTGCGTGGTATAGACAAAGTTCCGGATCTCCTGTTGTTCATTGTCCCATTCGGCCAGATGCTGCTGATATAGCTGTTTGTGAATTTGGAACTCTTTCTTCGCGAGATCTGCCTCGCCAAGATGTACGTAAGCCTGTCCAAGACGATAGTAAGCGTCTACGAGCTTGGGATCCAGCGCAATGGCCCGCTTGTACTCCGATGCCGACTCTGAATACTTGTGCTGCTGGGAATAGAGATTGGCGAGTTCAAGGTGGGCCTGTGCGAATGTCGGTTCAAGCTCAATAGCTCTTTTCAGCAGATTCTCCGCCTGGCCGAGAAAGGGGCCGGAAGGCGAACCTTGCTTGCCTTTCCACAAGCTCATCGCGTAATAGTAAGCCGCCCGGCCATCTTGTGGCCGGAGTTGCGCCAGACGTTGAAACCGGTGGATCACGTCATCGGCCTGGCCGTGCGAATGTTGGTATGCCTTGCTCAGAAAAAAATAGGGGCGCGGGTCGGAAGGAGACAGATCGGTTGCGCGAAGAAGAGCTTTGACAGCGTCGTCATATCGACCGCTCCAGTAAAGGGCAAGGCCCAGTCCGACCGCGAGCCGCGAAGAACCCGGATAACGCTTAGCGCCCTCCGAAAACACTTCAACGGCCGGATTCAAGGTCTGATGCAACAGGAGTTCACTCCCCCAGTCAAAAATATTCGATTCGCTGGGATCCATGTGTGCGGCCTGCTGGTACTCGTTTGCCGCTGCCACATAGTTTCCGCTCCGCTCCTCAACCTCGCCCAGCAGGTCGTGCAGATCCGCCGTATCGTGAACCTTCAGGAGATCTTGCATCTGCTGACGCGCATCGACCCACATTCCGGCCTCCACATAAGCCAGGGCCAGGTCATAACCGTTTCCGTACGAAGAAGGCTGGACCTTTTGTGCTCTGCGCAAATAAGGAATGGCCTCCCTCGCTTTACCAGAACGGGCGTAAAACTCGCCAAGGTCGTGATTGGCGCTGAAATTGCCAGGCTCCGCCTTGATAGCTCTCTTGAACTCAGCTTCGGCAAGCTCGTTCTTTCCCAGGCGCGCCAGGTTGACGGCGAGATTGGAACGCGCGGGCGCGGAATCCGGCTTCAACCGAACCGCCTTATCAAAGTGAGGGTAGGCATCCTGGTCCCGGGATTCGGCGGAATAGGCAAGTCCCAAAAGCTCCTCAGCTTCGAAGCTTGCAGGGGCGTGCTTGAGCAGCGCTTCGAGCACCTGCGCTGCCTCCTTGAACCGGCCGGAGTTGTAATAGGAAGCTGCAAGTTGGACCTGGGACTCGAGACCGCCATCGCGAGGCGAGTCTGCCCTGCTCCTCGCGAGCGGCAGAGAGAGCGCCGCAGCAAGAGCGAACGGTGCGGCAATCCAACGCTTCCAGGGGGTCATCTGAGGATTCTAACATCGGTCGGTGCTCGGGAGTGGATTTGACCTGCAGTCGATTTTAGCACCCAGCGGTATTGCTGATTTCCCAACAGGCACTGGGCGTGCCAGATTGAAGCAAAACGGCAACTTGGTAAAAGTGGCGCGCCGAAGGCCCGGCGCGCCACGCAAAGTTTAGAAATAGAGCTTCAGGGCAAACTGGATCTGCCGCGGGTCTTTGAACGGGAAGCGCGTTGATCCAATTCTGCCGAAGTTGGCATCCAGGAAATCGGTGGATCCGGATATAGAGCGGACTCCGTTGCCACCAAAACCCGGCGCGTTAAATGTGGGGTGGTTGAGGATGTTGAAGAACTCGCTGCGGAATTGCAGATGGAAGCGCTCGGTCAGCGGGATATTCTTAAACATCGAGAAATCCCAAGTGATAATTCCAGGTCCCGAAACCTGTGAAGCGGTTCCGCCCAGCAAGCCTAGACCGCTTACTCCTGCGACACATCTGGCAGGTTGTTCAAATCCAGGAGGGGGACAAGGCTGGGTAAAAGCAGCGGCATTCAGGAAATTGTCAGGAGCTCCTGAGCCGTGCCTGTCCACTCCTGGAATGATGTAGTCGTAACAGTTGACGCCAGCCGCCGTGCCCGTGTCACACCCGAGGGTGATCGGCTGGCCGCCTTGAATAGCGGATAACCACTGCGTGCTCCAGCCACCGAGAAGCAAATCCACGCCTCGGCTGGCATTCGTCATAAAATGCCTGCCTTTGCCAAAAGGAAGGTCGTATCCACCACTAAGGTGTATTACGTGGCGGATATCGAAGTCGCAATCGCCGTAGTCGGCCTGAATTCCAGCCCCCGGTATATCGACGGCCCGATACGACCCGATGGACCCTCCGTTTAGAAGGTCTCCTCCATCGCTCCGGCAGCGGGACCATGTGTAGGTGGTTAGAAAATTCAAACCACCCGCGAAGCGCTTCTCGAGGGTGGTCTGAAGGCCATTGTAATAACTGTTCCCATCAGTGGTTTGGTAGGTGATACCTCCCCCGAGGTCTGGGAATAAGACTGGGGCGCCAGGCCCGCTGGTGTCAGCGTCCGGCGGAAGTATCTGAGTGACGTTGTTTGCGCCTTTGAAAATTTCCAGGTGGCGGGTTGTATTGCCCACATAACCCGCAGTCAACGTGAGGCTGGGTGTAAAGGCGTACTCGAGTGTCATGTTCCAGCCTTCAGTGTAAGGCGTCTGGAAGTTGTGCTGCAGGCCTGTCCACCCAATGCCACCAGCGTCGACCAGAGCGGCATCGAGCGGCGTGCAACTGAAGCCCAGCTCAATAGTGTAGACGTTGGCACAGCCTGGCGCACTTACATTAGTTACCCGTGTAGGCGTGTGGGAGTTCTGTGGGAAGTAATTGAAGCCAAACTGGTAGGGATAACTGTTCCCTTGATTGTTACCATTCTGATTCTCAAATCCGCCAAAGAATACCCCGAACCCTGCGCGCATCACCAGTTTTTGCGAGACCTGATAGGCAAGGCCAAATCGCGGAGCAAAGTTAAGATTCTGGGCATCACCAAGGGCCCAATTCTTATCGAATTTGATAGCGATGCCATCCGCCGCAAACAAACTGTAAACGCTTGGAGAAAGCTGGAAATTTCTGTTGATTTCACTGTCCGGAATCAGGTACTCCGCCCCGCTGCCCGGAGTGCCGGGAACGAAGTTTGCCTGCCGTCCGTGATTTTCGAGGGGCAGGCCGAAATGCTCCCAACGCAGACCAAGGTTCAGCGTCAGCTTCTTGGTCAGTTTCCAGTCGTCATTGAAGTAGGCAGCATAGTAATTGTGGAGGTCGTCTACGAGGGCGATGTTCGAGGTTTGAACCTCACTGGCGCCGCCGAGATAATCAACCCCGTTGGGAACGGTTGTGGTGATGGGTGTCAGGAGGAATTGCGCAATTCCGTTATTACCCACGAAACCTCCGTCATAGTCGAATTCACCGTGCGAAAAGGACGGCTGAAGCGTGGAGAATTTAATGTGCTGGAATTCGAAGCCCATTTTGTAGGTGTGCTTTCCGTATACTTTGGTGAAGTTGTCGGCCACCTGGGTGGTCTGGCTCACTTCATCTGAAGGTAGAAATGCATTGGTCCCCAGGGAGCTCAGGCCGTCAATGACGATGGCCGGCAGACCACCGTTCTCCGGAACCTGCGGCACGTCTTGAATCCCAAATTGCTCTGGAATCCCCAATTGGTCGCCGACGGGGCCGAAGCGCGTCGTATGGAGATAGGTTTCTCCCACGCGCACTTCGTTTACAGCCGTAGGGGTCAGCGTTTTGGTCCAGCCCAGGGCGACCTGGATGGACATGGCGGTTTGAGGGCCCTGCTGGAACGCGCCGCCATCCGCAACCCCTTGGAATGGCCCGGGAATAAACTCGGGATCATTCACGAAACTGGCTCGAGTGAATATCTGGTCCTTGTTGCTCAAGTTCCAGTCAATCCGGCCATCAAAGGCATCGCGGGTTTCGGTGAGAGGTGGGTTCGTTGTGTTGTTTGAAACGATGCCGGGCAGTTGCGCGGCGGGAAATAGACCAAGAATCTTGGTCGCATTGGGATCGATACGGCCGGCAGGTAGCTGGTTGAGCTGACAGCTCTGCACGGTGGTGCAGCGACCGGAGAAGTCGGTGATCCCCGCAACGCTCCCGCCCGTATAGAAGGGATCGGCGACATACCCAATTTGCGTACCGGGGGCCGTCTGATAACACGGATCGGCAGACTTTGCGCTTGGCGGCGTCAAACCCGTCACGGTGTCAACCGAACCACAAGTCACGGGGCGGGTGGTGGCGGGATCGAGAACTGTTCCAAAGGCAATAGTCCGCCCTAGTGAGTCCGTAGACGGGCTGTTCCCGCCCTGATCGGTGATCAACTCTGCGAGGTTTGTGAATCCACTGCCTCGTTCAAGGTCGGTCGGAACTGAATTCGTGAAGACGCTTCCCTGGATCCGGCGCAAGGCTTCATAGTCACCGAAGAAGAAGAGCTTGTCCCGACCGTTGACGACATGCGGGATCACAATGGGCCCGCCAAGGGTGAATCCAAACTGGTTCTGCCGGTACTCGCCCTTTTTGACGCCCCCGGCATTTTCAAAGAAGTCCGCAGCGTCAAACTTATCGTTCCGGAGGAACTCCCATGCGTCGCCGTGGAGCTGATTGGACCCGGATTTGATAGTGGCGTTGAGCACCGCGCCGCCTGCCCGGCCTATCTCAGCACTATAGTTGCTGGTCTGTACCTTGAATTCCTGGACCGCGTCAATTGGAGGAAGAACGACATAATTGGTGCCGTTCAGAAAGTCAATCGTGTTCGAATTGTTGTCAATTCCATCGAGGAGATAGTCATTCTGAGAGGGGCGCTCGCCATTCGCCGAAAAAGCGCCCGATGCGGCATTGCCGCGTGTATCAGCCTGGGGAATATTAACTCCCGCGACAATTTGCGCAAGGAAAGTAAAATTCCGGCCATTCAGCGGCAGGTTATTCACGCTCCGGCTGTCGACCACCTGGCCGACGGAGGCATTCTGTGTTTGCAGCGCCGGCGGAGCACCCGTCACCTCAATCGTTTGCGTCACCGCGCCGGGCTTGAGCGTGAGGTTGACGACGAGTTGCTGCTGCACATTTAAGGTGAGGTTCGCCTGAACAGATTTGGCAAAGCCAGGGGCTTCTGCAGCGATGGTGTAATTTCCAATTCTGATAGGTGTGAAGATGTAGGCGCCAGAGGCGTTTGACTGGGTTGCGACAGTCAGGTTTGTCGCTTGATTCGTCAGGCTAACCTTGGCGTTTGGAATCACAGCTCCCGACTGATCCAGGACTGTCCCTTGGATGGACCCCATGTCCACCTGGGCAAGAAGCGGCGAACTGATGAGCACGCCGAGAACAATGGAAACTGAAAAAAGAAGGCTACGAAAAACACAAGATCGTCCTTTCATTTCCTCCCTCCTACACTCTCGCGACCCGCCGATGCAGGGCAATACTGCTCACCACCAGCGATAGCCATAAAGCATGGCCGGCCCCGTACGACTTCCATCAGCGATTGGCTAATTTTGGTTTGCTCGCCCACTACTGGGGCATGCTGCGATCTCTTGATATTGAGAACCCAGCACGCTGTTAGAGATTAGACCCGATGATACAAAAACGCCCGCAAAGTGCCGTCCAAGGCTCACAAATTGAGGCAAAAACTTATGCCCCCCAGTTGATGCCCCTAATACCTCTTCCAGCCCCTTCTGCCCGAACGAGCACAGCAAAGGGCGTGGTTAGATGCCCACAAGGGCCCGGCACAAAGGCCCTTCCAAACACCCGCCCGCCACTCGACGCTTATGAAGATTACAGACGAACTGCCAATTACGAAAGCATAAATATCATGCCACTTGAGCCTTGTCAAGCATTTTGTTTGGTTTCTCTTCCTTTCTTTTAAGTCATATGTCCAAGCAAAAAACCGCGCGCTTAATCAAAAGGCACTATCGCCACGGTGCTCTCATGGATTTGGCAGGTGGCGTACCAGGCGCCACTTCGCCACGTGGTCTGGCATCTTTTTTTGGGTTACACTGTGGCTGATGCGGTCCTCTTACAATCGAATTGGCATGCTGACGCTAGGCTTCGCTTTCGCGACTTCCGCCACAATCTGCCTGTGCGCATCAACACAGGCTACAGGTCTCTCGGGTTCGGTCGCGCCGGCATCTACATTGTTCAAGCAGGCTGGGGAATTGCTGGATGCGGGTTCATTTGAGCAGGCGCGTGAGAAGACGGTTGAAGGGTTGAAACTCCAGCCGCAAAGTGCAGCGGGGCTCAATCTGCTCGGATTGATTTATGGAAGCGAAAAGAAGTATGAGCTCTCTGCCGATTCATTCAAGAAAGCGCTGCGATTTGCACCACGCTCGGCCGAAATCCATAACAACCTCGGCAACACTTACCTGCTGGAGCACAAGTTCAAGGAAGCAGAAAATGAGTTTCGCGCCACGTTGGGCCTCAACCCATCGAACCGCGACGCCAATTATAATTTGGGAATCGCGTTGCTCGCAGAGCACCGTGCCAAGGAGGCGACGTAAACGCCCACCTCGGGAATACCCAGGAGGCCATCAAGATTTTTCAGCAATTAACGATCGAAAATCCAGACAGAGATCAGAACTACCTTTCGCTCGCCTTGGCCTATCTGCGTTCCGGTGACAACCAGCAGGCACGTCAGACGCTTGAGCAGGGACTTGCCCGCATTCCGGATTCGGGTGAACTTTTCTGGAGCATAGGCGTCCTTGCCGCCGTGGAGGGACAATTCGGACGGGCTGAAAGCTATTTGAAGAGGTCAGTTGAACTGCTTCCTGAATGGCCGGCCGGATATTCTGCACTCGGGGTGCTTTACTATCAAACTGGACAGATTGACAAGGTGCGTGAGACGCTCAACGAATTTCTCCAAAACGGTCCACGAGGGGCGTTGAACGTGTCACGAATTGAACAAGCGTTGGCCGCGGCGCCCGCTCGGAAGCCTGCCGCGAACGCGCCGACGGTGCTCTCAGCCCAGGCTCGGCAGCAATTCCTCCAAACGGCCTTGGCGCTCGCCGACCAGTAGGCGCGGTCTGGAAATCCGGACCCGCCACCAAGCTGCCCTAAAAACTCAAGCTTATACCGCTCACGGTGTCCAATCCTGCACTGTAACTGCTTGGGACTGCTACAACGGACCGGCTGAATACCAGCCAGCCCACTGTCTTCGCCCCTCGTTTGGGTGGAGGATCTCATTTCTTGCCTTGACGAACACAGAATTTGGATATAAAGAAGAAGCTTTCGCACGCTGAAGGAAACAAAACGAACTCGGGCCGAATTGGCTTGGATGGACGCTAAACGGACCGCCAAAGTTCTTAAGGAGAACCTTGATGGCTACTGAAGATCGGGATGCAAACGCGGAACGCTCTGGCAGCACCCGGCTGAATCAACTCCATTCCCGCACGGCGGAGTCATCTTCGCCGCACACTATTCATCGCCGCGACGTACTCAAGATGGGCGCAACGGTCCTCGCCGGGGGATTGGCAGCGCCACTCAGTGCTGCTCGTCCTCAAACGGCGCGGCCGAAAAAAGTCGTTATCGCGGGAGGCGGAATCACCGGACTGTCATGCGGTTACGAGTTGATGAAACGAGGTCATGATGTCGTTGTTCTTGAAGCGGCCGGGCGCGCCGGCGGGCATGTTCGTACTCTTCATGAGGGGCTTTCCGATGGCCTTTATGCGGATCTTGGCGCCGAACAATTCACAAAACCAGGTTACGACCTTTACTGGGGGTACGTGAAAGAGTTTGACCTGCCCTATCTTTACTACCCTCGACGCATGGGCCTGGTTCGGTTTATTGAGGGCAAGTTTCGCACGGAGGAGGACCTCCATGCCCGCGCCTTCCTCAGCAAAATGGGATTCAACCAGCGAGAAGTTGACTTCCTTGCAACGAACGCATGGTGGAACCTCCCAATGCTGTACTTTCGCCCATATCTCGAGAAATTCAAAGACGAGTACAAGCCTTACGAAGCGGGACTGAATCACCTGGACCAGACAAAGCTGGGAGACCTGCTTCGGGAAAATGGCGCCTCGGACCAGGCAATTCGCACTATCGGGGACACCAATGCCTCGGCCCTTCATTTCATCTGGCATGCCGCAATCTTGAATTTACGCGGCGTGCCTCTGGCCCCGCCCGACGTTTACCGTCTGAAAGGCGGCAATCAGGTGATGCCCGATACGCTTGCCTCAAAGCTTGGCGATCGCGTCCGGCTGAATGCGCCGCTCACTGGAATCGAGCACAGCGACAAAGGAGTGCGTGTCACGTTCCGAGAGTCCGACCAGGAAAAACAAATGGAGGGCGATTACCTGGTCTGCTGCATGTCAGCAGTGATGCTCCGGATTATTCCCGTCAAGCCAGCCTGGCCCGAATCGAAAACATTCGCGATCAATCGTGTGCCTTATTATTCCGTAGCGCGCCTGGTCTTTCAGGCGAAAACGCCGTTCTGGGAAAACGACGGCCGCAGCATTAACTGGGAAACTCCCGACCCCAGCCTGGAACTGCTCTGGCGGATCGCGGAAGAAGTTCATACCACCCGCACGGCGCTAATGGGCTGGGCTGAAGCAAGCACCTCGCGCGAGGGCGCTCTTACCGCCTTCAACAATCTGTATCCAGGAAGATCAGGAGAAATCGAGAAGCTTATCGTACACAACTGGGCCAAGGATCCCTGGGCCATGGCGTGCGAAACGGTCTCATACTCTCCTGGTGAACTGATGAAGATTTGGCCCAGCATCATCGAGCCGGTTGGCCGTGTCCATTTCGCGGGAGCCTACGCAGACAACTTGAACTGGGGCCAGGAAGCCGGAACGCGCTCAGCCCGCCGCGTCGCGGAAGCGATTGACCAGGATTAACTCCAGCTTCCGGCATAAGTCGGCACTGGGAAAAAGACGGCTCGGCGCCGGCGCACCCGCGAACGCGACTTCTGAAAAGAACGTCGGTAACAAAGTACAGTCCAGAAACACGACAAATCAGAGGGCGAAGGCCGCCTGCCGATCAAGCCCTGAAACCGATAAGCCTGATGATACGGCACCAAACCATTGCCGCGAAACGGGCCGCCGCCAACCCTCAGAAAGCGGACTGCGCCTTCGGCGGTTCGGTCCCTTCAGGCGACGATGGCTCCTTTGCCTCAGATCCAAGTGGGCCGGCAATTTCTTGCCGCAGGATTTGAGCAGACCTCTCCAGACGCGCCTGCAGGTCGGACAGGCTCTTGCGGATGACCCGGCGGTGCTCTTCGAGCCGGCCGTCGGCAATGTCGGCAATTTGCTTTTCGTAAGCATCAACTGAATTCTTGACCGTCGATTCAATCCGCGCCGTTGCCTGGACCGTCTCACTTCTGAGCAGCAACGCGGATGCGTCAACTTTATCCGAGAATTCCTGCATTACTGACTCCGCATTGGCCTTAACCTCAGCCGCAACTTTAGCGGCCGCCCCCTCGGCCTCCCCCTGAAGACGCTGTAAAAGGTTTTCCTGCCAACTGTCCTTGATTTCCCGCAATTGCGATTCGTACTGTGAGGTTTCTTTCTCCCGGCATCCGCGGAGTAACTTGTCTATTTCTTCGACTTGCTCGGTGGAAATCTGAGTGATCCGATCTTTCATCATTTCCAAAGTGACCTGGACCATTGCAGAAAGCTGGTCCTTCGAGACAGCGATATTTCTGTCCCGCATACCGGCGATCTCCTGGTCCAATTTTTTGAGAAGATCGGTCCGTTGCTCCGCTTCCTGCGACAGCTTCTCATTCACAGACTCGGCCAGTTGATGAATGGTCGCACGAGCCTCCTCCATCTGTGATTGCAAAAAACTTTTCAGTTCCTCTTTGGAATGATCGAGAGTGTCACCCGCCTGCTGGTGCAGGTGCTGAATAGAGGATTCGATCGCGTTGGCCGCAGTCTGTTCGATGCGCCCTCCGATTTGAAATAAGACCTTGTTTTCAATCTCGGCTTCCAGGTTCGCAATCCTTCCATCAAGATCGTTGGTCTTCTGCTCCTCTCTCATCTGCATGCTTTGCTGCAAGGACTCCGCCGTTTTTTCCAACCGGCCCCGGAATTCGAGAAGATCACCTTCCAACTGTTCCCGTATTCTCTTTTCAAAGTTATTTGCAGCGTCGTTAGCCATGCTATTCACGCGGCCCGCCGCCGCTCCAGCAATCGATTCGGCGCTTTGCTGGCAGATCGTGTTGGCAGTCTGTTCCAGCTCATTGATCCGCTGTTCCAGCAGGCTCGAAGGCGCCTGAAGCCGTTCCTGCGCTTTCTGCCCCAGTTCTGAAAGCTGGGTGTCAAACCGCTGCCGAAAGGATTCCAGAAATCGGCCCGTCGCTTCCTCGACATAAGGTTCCATCAGTTTCTCGATCTGCACCGGGATAGAGGTCCCGGTCCCCTTGCACATCAGCCAGACCCAGCGGGCAAACTCGTCGGTCCGTCTCTGAACGAGTTCGGCAACGCGGTCCTGCGTTTGCTGCGTAATGCCGAGGTCAAAATGACCCGGCTCGAACTGTCCCTCCAGTTTCTCTCGAAGCTCCCTCGCCACCTGGTCCACCTGCCCGCTTGCCTCGGAACGGATTGCCTCCAGGGCAAGGCGAGTCTGCCTTTCCGCCAGGCGGGCCATTTCAGCGGCAGTCGTGGTGGCAAACGTCTCAAGGTCATCGCGGATGCGGTCCTTAAGGGTCGTGCAATCCGGCGGGGGATGTACACTTTCGGAGGTGTGAGAATCAGGCGTTCCTCCTGAAAGTTCCACGCTCGGGATGCTCGATACGGTTGAGAGCACTTCCTGAAGAGTTTGCTGCAATCGGTCAATATCCGCCTGCCAAGGGCGGTCAACCTCTTTTGTGTCGGACGCCTGTTTGAAGATCATGCCAGTATCCCTCCATTCCGAAACGTACGTAGCTCTTCGGCGAGTGAGCTTCCGTTTTGGCGCTGCCACAATTCCCACTGATGGCGATGCGCAGCCCGTCGCTGTATAGAGTAAGAGAATAATCTCTCGGAATCCCCCCTGCATCCCAGAGCTTTGATTCGTCCGCATCATCCGGTGGACCCAGTTACCATCGGTCAACGCGAAGCTGAAAGCCAGTCGTATGCCCCGCATGTTACCGGAGGTTTAGGAACTGCACAATAGGTTATCTTCCCTATTTTTTCGGTAGTTAATTACTCAGCGTCCAATACTGAAATCCCTGCCGGCCGGTTAATGCTCCCAAGCAATAAAGCCGCCCATGCATATCCTCGAGAGGCATCCCTACTATAGTGCAACCGGCAGATCAAAAATTCCGTCACCGTGTCGTTTTACTGCAAGCAACGAGCCAGCGTAAGGCGGCAGTCCCGCTTGGACCACACGGAGTTGCAGACGCTGGCCCCCAGGCGCCTGGCTCTGGATTTTGCTCCCAACCCTCGATACACCACTGGTTTAGGATGAGGTACAATGGAGCAGCGAATACTAAAAGGCGTGTTACTTCAGTCGCCATTTCGGGGTTCTCCTCTATGGACAAGATGATCATTGGAATTGATATTGGCGGAACAAAAGTCGCTGGGGGTTTGGTGGACAGGAAGTGTCGGCTCGCCAGAGCGGTTACTCTCCCTACCAAGGCCGGCGACGGGTTCGAGGTCAGCTTCAGCCAGGTACTAACCCTCATTAAGCGGCTGCTCAATCAGGCAGGCGGCCCCGATCACATCAAAGGAATCGGGATCTGTTGCCCTGGCCCGCTGAACCCGCGCACTGGAATGGTGATTAACCCCCCCAATCTGCCTGGCTGGGTCAATATCCCTGTTGCCGAACGCGTGGAGAAGGAATTCCAGGTCCCTACCCGCCTTGAAAACGATGCGAACGCCGCAGGATTGGCAGAGGTGTTGTTCGGGGCTGCAGTTGGGTATACCGACGTCTTTTACGTCACTGTTTCAACCGGTGTGGGTACTGGAATCATCATCAACAAGAAGATCTATCACGGCAAGAATGGCTTTGCTGCGGAGGGAGGCCACGTCACCATTGACTACCGCAGCCCGTATATCTGCGGTTGCGGGACTCCGGGTGATGTTGAGGCGCTCACGGCTGGTCCTGCCATCGTCCGGCGGACCATCGTGAGACTGGAGCAGGAACATACGGTCCAGAGCCTGCTGCGCGAACGGACCCAGAACGATCTCCGCCGGCTTACGCCGGAAATAATCGCGGAGTGCGCCGCTACAGGCGATGGAGTGGCCAAGGCGATCGTCGAAGAGACAGGCTATCTCCTCGGAGTGTGGCTGGCGTCGATGATCACCCTGCTGGATCCCGACGCCATAGTCATCGGGGGAGGAGTTTCCCGAATCGGCAAGCCACTGTTCGATATGATCCGTAAAACGATTCCCCATTACACTGTTAATCGTCAGGCAAAAAATACGCCCGTGTTGCCCGCCAAGCTCCAAAAGGACGTGGGCGTCTTCGGCGCCGCCAGCCTGTTCTTGCAGGAAGGCGAAGAAGCCGAGAAAGACTAGCCCTTTCTGTGCAGGACCGCGATGAACTCTGGACTCCCTGGCGACATTGGAAAAGCGCTGGTGATCCTGGGCGGCGTGCTTGTTGTCCTTGGGCTGCTGTTCATGCTGGCCCCAAAGTTTTCCGCGCTTGGACTTGGGCACCTTCCAGGCGACTTCCGTTACAAGGGCAAGCACACAAGCTTTTATTTCCCGTTGACCACCTGCATTCTAGTGAGTGCGGTGGTCACTTTGATCTTGTGGTTGATTTCCCGTTTCATGCGTCATTAGCATAGGAACAACCCCCGCCCGAGGAGAAGATGAGCCAAATCCCGCTGAACCTGGTGCCGCAGAGGAAGATTTATACCGTCGCAGAGCTCAGTTTTGCGGTCAAAAACCTGCTCGAGACGAGCTATCCAGACGTTTGGGTTACGGGTGAGGTGTCAAATTTCCGGGCAGCCCCATCAGGGCACTGCTACTTCACCTTGAAAGATGCGTCCGCGCAGCTCAAAGCCGTATGTTTTCGGAACCAGGCGCGTTATCTCAAATTTAGGCCGCAGGATGGCCTTGCCGTCATTGCCAGAGGACACCTGGGCGTTTATGAGGCACGCGGCGAATATCAACTCTCTGTCGAATATCTTGAACCGGCGGGCGTGGGAGCCCTTCAGCTTGCCTTTGAGCAACTGAGGCAGCGGTTGGCCGCCGAGGGGATTTTCGACCAGGCTCGTAAAAAGCCCCTGCCTGTGCTCCCGCGGGCCATTGGTATTGTAACGTCGCCCAGCGGCGCAGCGATTCGCGATATCCTGCGTGTGCTCAAGCGCCGTTTCCCGAACATGAGCATTTTCCTTTACCCGGCAGCGGTCCAGGGTGCGCCTGCAGCGGGAGAGATCGTGGAAGGTATCGAATACTTCAACCAGCATCCCCTGGTTGAGGTGCTCATCGTCGGCCGCGGCGGGGGATCGATGGAAGATCTGTGGCCCTTTAATGAGGAGATCGTTGCACGCGCCATTGCCGCTTCAAAGGTCCCGGTCATTTCTGCTGTCGGGCACGAAACCGACTTCACCATTTCCGATTTCGTCGCCGATCTGCGCGCGCCCACGCCCTCTGCCGCCGCTGAAATGGTGGTCCACCGCAGAGAAGATTTTATACTTGAGCTTGCAAATCGCGTTCGACACATGTCCCAGAACATCCGGCTCAGGATTTCCGAAGCGCGGGGCGAATTGGCAGAGCTTCGCATGCACCGCGCGATCCAACAATTCCCAGCGCGGGTCCAGGAACGCAGCCAGCGGATCGATGAGTTCCTGGGTGAAATGGAACGGTCGCTTCGCGGCAGGCTGGAGGCGGCGCGGGGGCAGTTCCTCGAACTCACAGCCCGCCTGCTTCGATTCGAGCCCACGCGGCTGCTGGAAATCCGATGGATCGAAATCCAGCGGAGCAAATCCCGGCTGGGCAGGGTGGAAACTGAACTGAGCATGATGATCGGAGAGCGGTTGCACGCCAGTCAGATTGCCTGGATGGACGCTTCCTCCGGCGTTCTGCGCAATAACCTCCGTGGAACGCTGCGGCTGCGGCTTGCGTCAGTTCATCAACGAGACATGGAACTTCAAGGCAGGATAGGCCGAATCGTTACTGAGCGCCGCCACCTTCTGGAACATTATCACTCACTGCTTGAAGAGCGCAGCCCGCTCACCATCCTGAACCGCGGCTATTCGATTACGCGCGACACCGAAAACAGGATCGTCCGCGACGCCGCCGCTGTTAACGTTGGAGATCAGCTATCAATTCGTCTGGCGGGTGGAGAGCTTGGAGCGACGGTAAGCGAGAAGAGAAAATAGGGCTCAAAACGATCAGGCCGGCAGGGACATCGCAGGTACGCTCCGGCAATCTCAGAATTCCCTTGGAGACCTACAACTTGTAGCCAATCTTCCGCAGAAATTCTTTGCGCGCCTTGATGTCGGCTTCGGTTTCGATGCCCTTGGGCTTGGCGCCGTCGATCACGCCCAGAATGCCGCGCCCCTGCTCTGTTTCAGCCACAATCACTTCTACGGGATTCGCAGTAGCACAAAAAATCCGGCAGACCTCAGGCACGTTCTTCACCACATTGAGGATGTTGATGGGGTAAGCCTTTTCCATGAAGATGATGAACGAATGCCCGCAGGAAAGGGCAAAGGCGTTCTCCTGGGCCAGCCGGACCAGGTTCAGGTCGTTGCCCGCCCAGCGCACCAGCGCCGGGCCGGACGACTCGCAGAATCCGATACCGAACTTAATTTCAGGGACTGTCTGGACAAGCGCCTCATACAGGTCCTCGACGGTTTTAATAAAGTGGGACTGCCCGAGGATAAAGTTCATGTCGCCAGGCTTGTCGATCTTTACGATTTTCAGTTCCATTCAGTCCCTCCCTGGGGCAGTCTCGGGCACGCTTGAAACCGCGCCTGCCCCTGGCGGAATCTGCTCAGCGGCGACAACACGCGAGGGAAACCTGACTTCAGGATACATCCGGTCGATCAGAATGAATATCATCGCCAGTACGATGAAGACGAACACGCTACCTTCAGGCCCCACAGCCCCGCCCGTCAGCCAGGCCGGAGCACCGGAATTCAAGTGAGAATTCAGCAAGTGTCCCTGGGCCAGCACACCGCTGTTCGGGACCGAATAGATAAAGCTCTGGCCATAATCCCAGGCGGCGTGGAACCCGATCGCAAACCACAGGCTCCCTGTTCGGTGAAGGCTGAAGCAGAACAGCAGTCCGACCAGCCCGGCCGATAGAGCTCCCGTCGGGTTCTCGCGAAGATTTGAAAGGTGGACAGCGCCAAATATAGCCGAGAGCACGATCGCCGCAGGCCAGAACCCGATTCCGTCAGTAAGTGTAGTCAGCGCATAGCCGCGAAACAAAAATTCTTCCGCGAAGCCAACCACAAGAAATGCGACGGCCCACATCACGCCGAAGTAAAACGCTCCACGCGCGTGGAGGGCAACGCTGCCGAAATAAAAACCGTGGCCGACCCGAATTCCGACCAGCAGGACCGACAAAGCGATCAGCCCGATGCCCGCCCCCACCCAGAAGTTGCGTCCAAAGGCTCCCCGACCTGGCAATCCATAATCACTGAACGCCCTGTCCTCCAAGTGGCTCATCACCCAGGCCGCAAAAAGTGGGCAAAGAAACTCCAGGCCTTCGCCCACCAGAATCACCGTCGGCGGCAGCTCGTGTACAATATCCGGCCGAAATCCGCCAGCCGCCAACAGAACTTGGATGGTGACGAAAGGAACCGCTGCCAGAGCAATAAAAATCAGCAGCCGCCAGCCCGACCGAACGCCGTCGGGGCCTCTAAAGATACTTGTGAGCACCGGGACCTCGCATGAGGTTAAGCAGGAAGATTCTATTCATTGACGCGCAGGACCGCAAGGAAAGCTTCCTGAGGGATGTCCACTTTACCGACGCGCTTCATACGGCGCTTCCCTTCTTTCTGCTTTTCGAGGAGCTTGCGCTTGCGCGTGATGTCACCGCCGTAGCACTTGGCCAGCACGTTCTTTCGCATGGCGGGAACGTTTTCACGGGCGATAATCTTGGAGCCGATGGAAGCCTGTATGGCTACTTCGAAAAGCTGGCGAGGGATCAGTTTTCGCATTCGCTCACAGAGTGTGCGCGCCCGTGGCTGGGCGTGATCGCGATGGCAGACAAACGAGAGCGCATCGACCGGCTCGCCAGCCACCAGCAGGTCAACTTTAACCAGATTGGAATCCCAGTATCCCGAAAAATGGTAATCGAGCGAGGCATAGCCGCGCGAAACAGATTTGAGCCGGTCATAAAAATCCAGGACAACTTCGTTCAAAGGCAGCTCATACGTCAGCAGCACGCGCTTCTGCGCGACGTACTCAAAGCCTTTCTGGATTCCGCGTTTTTCCTCCGCCAGCGCCAGAATGCCGCCCAGGTAGTCGTCGTGGGTCAAGATCATCGCAGTAATGACGGGTTCTTCGATTTTGGAAATTTCGTTAGGCTCGGGAAACCGCGTGGGGTTATCGATTTCATGGACATTCCCATCTTTTGTTGTAACGCGATAGCGGACGCCCGGCGCCGTGGTGATCAGGTTCAGCTTGAATTCCCGCTCCAAGCGTTCCTGGACAATCTCCATGTGGAGCAGGCCCAGGAAGCCGCACCGGAAGCCGAAACCGAGCGCCGCGGAGTTTTCCGGCTCGTAGAAGAGAGATGAATCGTTCAATCGCAGTTTTTCAAGCGCATCTCGCAGGGACTCGTATTCGCTGGATTCCACCGGATAAAGCCCCGCGAACACCATAGGCTTAATGTCCTCGAATCCGGGAAGCGGTTCCGCTGCGGGGCGATCGTCCTGGGTGATCGTGTCGCCGATCTTCGTGTCAGACACGCGCTTGATGTTGGCAATCACAAAACCCACTTCGCCGGCCTGCAAGCTTTCTACGGGGACCGCGGAAGGCGTCAAGATCCCCAATTGCTCCACCGTATAGGTTTGGCTGTTGGACCAGAGGCGGACCTTCATGCCAGGCACAACGGTCCCCTGCACCACCCGCGCCAGCACCACTACACCTCGGTAGCTGTCAAACCAGGAATCAAAAATCAAGGCCTGCAAAGGAGCTTCCGGAGATCCCGCCGGCGCGGGGATTTTCGCCACAATTGCTTCCAGCACTTCCTCGACCCCAGTGCCCTGCTTGGCGCTGATCAGGAGGGCCTCGCTCGAGTCGATGGCCAGCGTCTGCTCAATCTGCCGCCGGGTTTCCTCGATGTTTGCTCCGGGCAGGTCAATCTTATTGATAACCGGCACGATTTCCAGATTGTTATTCATCGCGAGCTGCGCGTTGGCCAGTGTCTGGGCCTCAACTCCCTGGGAGGCGTCAATCACCAGCAATGCCCCTTCGCATGCGGACAGGCTTCTGGACACTTCGTAGGAAAAGTCGACATGTCCGGGAGTATCGATCAGATTTAACTGATACTCGTTTCCGTCCCGCGCCCTGTAGTTCAGCCGCACCGAATGGGCCTTGATGGTGATGCCCCGCTCTCGTTCCAGGTCCATCGAGTCGAGCAACTGAGCTTCCATGTCCCGCTTAGCAACCGTCCCCGTCAACTCCAGTAATCGGTCGGCAAGCGTGGATTTGCCGTGGTCAATGTGGGCGACAATCGAAAAATTGCGAATATAACGTGCTTGGGTCATCTTGTCAGTGATTGCCTCTGGCAGACAGGAAGCTAAACAACTCGCGGGGTGGCATCGATGGCAGGTTTTTTGTCTAAAGCTGTCATTGTGGACCCTTTGAAAATCTAACAAAGCGATGCTGTTCTGTCAATTTAGCGCCGATCAGCCTCCACGTCTTCCTGCTATCATAGACATGAATGGAATCGGTCAGGTGTGCATAGTGCATGCTTCCGCGCCGAATGATCCCTGCAAACCGCGAACAGTTGTTGTGATCTTCAGGAGTATGCCAGGATGGGTTACGAAACGTTGCTTTTTGAAACGCGGGCTGCAATCGCCTATGTGACGATTAACCGGCCGCAAAAGCTCAACGCTCTCAACCACAAAGCCATTCACGAGCTCAGTGACTGCATTGACCGGATTGCCAGGGAGCCTGAGGCGCGCGGCGTCATCCTGACCGGCGTGGGCAAAAAAGCCTTCGTGGCTGGCGCGGACATCAGTGAGCTGGCGGCACTCACTCCAATCGAAGCGCGCAAGAAGGCACTCGAAGGACAGGCGCTTATGAATAGGATTGAAAGCCTGGGAAAACCCGTTGTCGCCGCCGTGAACGGCTTCGCGCTGGGCGGCGGCTGCGAACTCGCCATGGCATGCACCTTCCGGATTGCATCAGAGAACGCGCGCTTCGGCCAGCCGGAGGTCAGGCTGGGAATCATTCCCGGCTACGCCGGAACGCAACGCCTGCCGCGCCTGGTGGGTAAGGGCCGGGCCCTCGAGTTGATTCTTTCGGGCGAGCCCATCGGCGCCCAGGAAGCCTGGCTGATCGGGCTCGTGAACAAGGTGGTAAACTCAACTGAGCTGATATCGGCCTCTGAGAATCTGCTCCAGAGAATTCTGGCCAACGGCCCCATCGCTGTCCGTTATGCTATTGAAGCTGTCAACCGCGGGTTGGAAATGGCAGAAGCAGAGGCAGAGCAACTCGAGGCCAGCCTTTTCGGACTCTGCTGTGCGACGACCGATATGAAAGAAGGAACGCGCGCATTTCTGGAAAAACGCCTGGCGAAATTCACGGGCGAGTAGGCAGATTGCACCGTCGCACCGGAGCGCGCGGAGACCCAAATTATCGATGGGTTCTAGAACAAAATCTCGTGAATTAGCCCTCCAGATGCTTTTTCAGTGGGAGGTCGGCAAGCACGCTCCTGCCTATGTTGTGCAGACTTTCCTGCAGGGGCGCAATCTCGCGCCAGACGTTGACAACTTTGCACGCAGCCTGTTCGAAGGGACTGTCCTCGAAGTTTCAACACTCGACCGCACCATCACCCAGCATGCCGAGCACTGGCGAACAGATCGTATGCCCGCAATCGACCGCAATATTCTCCGGATGGCCCTCCATGAAATACTTCACCACCCGGAAACTCCGGGCACGGTCGTCATCAATGAAGCTCTTGAACTCGCCCGCCGCTTCGCCAGCGAAGACTCCGTGGAATTTGTGAATGGCGTTCTGGATGCAATCTGGAAGTCATTACCTCAACCCCAGCCCAAGGCGTGAACGCTCCGAGACTGCAGGGTGTTTTCCAAACTTTATCGGAATACTCCCGGAAGCGCCCAGACGAGGAAGCGGACACTGAAGTCCCGACTAAGCCGCAGCGCTTCGGGCGTATGCGATGCGCTTTTCAATGGATGGGTGGGAATGGAATATGAATTCGATCCAGGCGGCCGGCCGGCGCTCCGCCAGATTGATTTCCGCAAGTTTTTCCATGCTGGTGATGAATGCCATTGTGCTTGGAATGGCCTTCAACGCGTAATCATCCGCTTGCCTTTCCAGCCAGCGCGAGTGGCTGTTGACGCACGGAAGAAGAAGCAAGGAAAGCCCCATGCTAACCAGAATCAGGAGCGGCAGGTTTGCAAAGTCCGCCACGCCCGTGAAACCCAGCGTCTTCCCCCACGCCAGCAGGCAGACATCGGCTAGATAGAAGCCAAGATATGTCGTCAGCGCCTGGACGAGGATCATGCGAAGGATGTGGTGGCGAACGTGGTGCCCGAATTCGTGTGCAAGAACGGCTTCAACTTCGTCCGCGCTGAATTTTTCCAGCAGCGTGTCAGACAGGATGATGCGTCGCGTATTCCCCAGCCCTACCAGCGCGGCGTTGGCCTTCTTGCTCTTCTCGCTTAGCTTCCATTCGAACACCCCGCGCACCCGTGTGTCCGCGCGGCGCGAAAGCTCCAGCAGCCGTCCGGTCAAATTCTCATCTTCCACCGGCTTGAACTTGAAAAATATGGGAAACAGGAGCACCGGAGCCAGATTGGCCAGCAGGACGAAAAACGCAATGAAGGCCGTGGCCGAAATCACCCACCACGCGGCCGGCCAATCCCTCATGGTCCAGTATACGAATTCAACTCCGAGCAGGCCCAGCGCGCCTCCCACTGCCAGGCCCTTTATCTCGTCCTTCACCCAGCTCCAGAGGGTCTGGTTTGACAGGCCGTAACGGTGCTCCAGCCGGTAGCCTTTCGCGTAGCTCAGGGGAACGCCGGGTAATTGAACGATCAGGCCGAACAGGATGAAGTAAACCAACAAGGCAAGGGCAGGGTGCGGCGTCACGCTTTCCGCGAAGGTTCGCAGGCCGATCGTCCAGCCAGCAAAAAGCAGAGCAGCCAGCAACGCAACATCGAGCGCGAATCCCGCAATCCCCAGAATGCGCCCGGCGCGATGATACGCTTTGGCACGCTTAGCTTCATCCATGGTCAACTTTTCCGGACTTCCCCGTTAGTGAGATTGCTGGCGCGCAAACTCCGCGATGGCGTCCAGAAGGGCCGTCACCTGCTCCTTCGAAGGCGCCTCGGCGTAAAGGCGAAGAACGTTTTCCGTCCCGGAGGTCCGAACCAGCACCCACTCAGAATTCCCCAGAATCATTTTGACGCCGTCCCGGTCATCCAGGGAAAGCACTTTGAAATTCGCTACAGAGCTCAGCTTGCCCTGCCGTACCCGCTCCACCACGCGCTGCGCCGCTTTCTTGTCAATTTCGAGATCCAGGCGTCGGTAATAGTGCGGGCCGAATTCGCCCTGAAGTTCCTGGACCAGTTCACCCAGGTTTTTCCCCCGCTGCGCGATGATGTCCGCTAGGTAAAGTGAATTCAGGATGCCATCGCGCTCCGGCAGATGTCCGCGGACCGCAATGCCTCCGCTCTCCTCGCCGCCAATCAGAATGTCCCGCGCCAGCATCAGGTCACAGACGTATTTGAAACCGATGGGAGTAACGTGGAGCGGCAGGCCATATTTTGACGCAATCTTGGCAACCATCTCGGTGGTCGAGACCGTTTTGACCACTTCACCTTTCAGCCCGCGTTCCGCAACCAGATGCCTGAGCAAAATAGAAAACACCTTGTGCGAATCCACGGTGTTTCCCTGGGCGTCAACGGCCCCAATGCGATCGGCGTCGCCGTCCGTAGCGAAACCGGCATCTGATTTGCTTTTCACAACGGCCTGGCTCAAGTCGGCCAGGTGCGGATCAATCGGCTCGGGGTTGATTCCAGGAAACAGCGGATTGTGCTCACCGTGGATCTCGATGAACCTGATGCCGGCCTCTTCAAACAACCGCGCCAGGCATCCGCGCGCTGCACCATACATCGGATCGATCACGAACCTTCTGCCGCTCTCGCGAATGCGATCTAGCGAAACCAGAGTTCTAATACGGTCAAGGTAGGGGCTGACCAGATCGGCCGTTTTGACATTGGCGGCGCCTTTATTTGAACTCCCCTCCCTCGCCGGGTCGTCCGCAGGCACGCAGGTCTCAACCCGTTGCATGATCTCCGGAGAGGCTGATCCCCCGTAAGGAGCTTTGAGCTTGATTCCATTCCATACGTATGGATTGTGACTCGCCGTCACCATCAGGGCGCCCGCAGTCTTCCGTGCCACCACGGCGTAACTGACGGCGGGGGTCGGAGTCACGCGGTCAGCCAGCAGCACCGGAATCCCTTGCGCCGCGACCTGGTGAGCGGCCACATGAGCGGCTTCGGGCGAAAGAAAGCGTGCGTCATAGCCAACTATCAGGCCGCGCTCAGGCCGTCCTTCCTGACAAACATAGCGGGCGACAGCCGTCGCCACACGGCGCACGTTTTCGAAAGTAAATGTGTCGCCAATAATTCCGCGCCAGCCGTCCGTCCCGAATTTGATCTGGTCAGCCTCTCTGGTCAGAACAACCTCCGCGCTACAGCAGATTCTTTCTGCCCTGTCGTTCGAGTTCCTGGACGGCCTTGCCCACTTTCTGGGATTGCTCACGCGCGCAGATTAGCAGCGCTTCGCCTGTCTCAACAATCACCAGGTTTTCCACGCCGATGGTCACAACAAATTTCCCGCCGTTTACCACCATGTTTCCTCTGGAATCGAGGCAAAGTGAACCTTCCGGCCGCACGTTCCCGTCACTGTCCTTCGCGTGCAGGTCGTAGGCCACGGCCCAGCTTCCCACGTCACTCCAGCCCATGTCGGCCGCCACGGCGAATACGTTGTCGATCTTTTCCATCAAGGCATAATCAATGGAGATCTTCTCAAGCCTTGGAAACAGGCGCTTCAGTGCTTGTGGGCCGTCGATGCCTCCTCTCGCGGCGATCCGGTCCAGACTCGCCGCCATCGCCGGCTGAAATCTACGGAGATGGGTAAGGAGCGTTGATGCCCTCCAGATGAACATCCCGGCATTCCACAAGTAGCGTTTAGAGGCCACATAGCGTCTAGCGGCCGTGAGTCCGGGCTTCTCCGTGAAGGCTTCCACGCGAAAGATCTTTTCTTGTCCCGTGTTCTCTGCCAGCCCACCCAGCCGGATGTACCCGTATCCCGTTTCCGGGCGCGTAGGTTGAATTCCCAGGACCACCGAGCGGCCTTCCGTCGCGGCCCAGCGACAGCCCGCTTTCAGCGCCGCCCGGAATGCTCCCGGCTTGCGGATCACGTGGTCGGCAGGCAATATCACCATGATGCCTTCCGGGTCACGGCGCAGAATCTCATAGGCGGCCAGGCCGATGGTGGGCGCTGTGTTGCGCTGCGCCGGTTCTGCAATGATCTGGCGTTCCGGAATATGCGGCAGCAGTCGCACTATTTCGGATCGCACCATATCATTGGCAAAAATATAGGTCCGCTCCGGCGGCACAATCCCCTTGACGCGTTCGACCGTCTGTTCAAGGAGCGTTGTGTCCCCAAACAGGTTCAACAACTGCTTGGGAGTCCTGCGGCGGCTCAGCGGCCAGAACCGAGTCCCGCTGCCGCCGGCCATGATGACCACGTAAACGTGATGGTAAAGTGAGGCCCGCGATTTCTCTGTGCTGCCCATGATTCTTTCAGTCGAAGAGAATCTTTCTGACTTGCGCGGCCTTGCCACGGCGCGAAAGCGGACGCCTGAAATCCTTGTCAAGGTTCGGCACGTAAAATTTGAGGAGGCGCGTTTTCTCAACCGGAGCAAGACGATACCGCCCCGCTCCGGGTGGGATTACCCAGGTGTCCCCTGCCTGGTATCCCAGCCATCCTGTCGCGCTCTCAACCCGCCCTCTGCCCGCCACGATGGATAGGGTTTCCACGCGGTCCGGCGAGGACTTAAAATGCGCTGTCATCCGTAACTTTAATTCCTCCACCGCAAAGTATTGACAACCCAGAAGATATCTGTGGCTACCAAAAGGCTCACTAACCACAGCTCTCGGCAGATTGCGTAATGGCTCCGCATCCGGCCTGATTACCCCGAACCCTTTATCCAGATGAAGCGGCCGCGGCTTTCCATCGAGGCCAGCCCGACCAAAATCGTCCAGCCGGTAGGTCATGTCGGAATGTTCCTCGGCCTCAAAAAGGACCAATCCCGGTCCCAGCGCATGCACCGTACCAGGCGGCACAAAAATTGCCTCGCCGCGTTTCGGGTGAAACCGGTAAAGCAGGTCCTTGCTCTTGCCACGTTCGCAGGCGTCCCTCAGCATTTCCAGCGTCGTCCCGGGCTTCATGGCCAGCAGGATTTCCGCCTCCGGCTCCGCGTCCAGGATGTACCACATCTCGCACTTTCCCAGGTTCCCTGGGTCGTGTTTGCGAGCGTAGCGGTCGTCCGGATGCACCTGGAGCGAAAGCCAGTCACCGGTGAAGATGTACTTCGAGAGGATCGGGAAGCGGCGGTCCTTCCAGTTGACCCCGTTTAATTCACCACGGTACCTGGCGGAAGCCTCCCCCAAGGTAAGCCCTGCGGCAGGGCCGTTCAGTATCTCTGAACTTTCATCAGTAATCCATACCTCGCCAATCAAGGTTTCCTCACCTGGCCGGGCGGACGCTCCGCGGTCACTCGAGATCTTCGCAGGCTCGGGCCAATCGAACAGCGGCGCCAGACTATCCACTCCCCAGATTTTTGGCTTGAAGATGGGCGAAAGCTTGAGCGGAGTGTCAAGTCTTGGCATAAGTATCATCGCAGGGCGACAGCAGCGCCCCACGTGCGTGAGAGGTGAAGCCACGCCCGTCTCTGCATAAGGCCGGCTTTTTCATCGAGCGCCGTTCCCCCGCTAACGTGCGCTGCCGCAGGGAGCTCTCCGGCTTTCGCAGCCTCACATTTCGCCGAAAAACTTTTTCATCCGCTGGAGTCCCTCTTCAATATTCTCCATGGACGTGGCATAGGAGAGCCGAACGTGTTCGTCAGTACCGAAGCCGGGCCCGGGCACGACTGCCACGTGCGCTTCTTCCAGCAGGCGGTCCACCAGCGCCTGGCAATCCGCGGTACCGTTCTTCTTGAGGTAAGCGCCTATGTTCGGGTAGACGTAAAACGCGCCGGCGGGGTTGGCGCACGTGACACCCGGAATCGCCCGCAGGCCGGCGACAATCTTGTCACGGCGCCTCTGATACTCGGCCAGCATCGTACGGACGGAATCCTGTGGCCCGCGCAGGGCTTCCACAGCCGCCTTCTGCGAAATCGATGTCGTGTTGGATGTCGAATGGCTCTGCAGGTTCAGCATGTTGCTCATCAGGTTTTTCGCGCCCAGAGCAAAGCCGACGCGCCATCCCGTCATCGCGTAGGTTTTCGAGAGCGATCCCGTGATGATGAGATGGTCGCGATCGCCCGAATGCCCTAGTGAAAAGGGCTTCCGGCCGTCATAAAGGAACTGGCAATAGCACTCATCTGACATCAGGAGGACGTTACGGCTCTTCGCCAGCGCCAGCAGTTTCTCCATCTCCTCGTCCGGAATCACGGCGCCCGTCGGGTTGTTTGGCGAATTCACGATAATCAGTCTCGTTTTTGGCGTAATCAGTTTTTCAACGTTCGAGGCGCGCACCTGGAAGTCGTCTGCCTCGCGGGTCTCGAGCGGCACCACTTTGCCCCCGGCGTAGTTGACGATGTCGAGGTACGACACCCAATAGGGCACTGGCAGAATCACTTCGTCGCCGTGGTTGATGGTGGCGGCGGCAGCCTCGAAGATGGCCTGCTTCCCGCCCACGGTCACCAGACATTCTTCCACTTTGTAGTTGGAGCCAAAGTCTTTGGCGTGGCGCTCGATGATGGCTTCTTTCAATTCCTTGGTGCCGCTGGTAGGCGTGTACTTCGTGAAATTCTGATTAATGGCCTCAATGGCCGCCTTCTTGATATTGTCAGGAGTCGGAAAATCGGGCTCGCCTGCGCCGAAATCGACCAGGCTCACGCCGCTCGCCCGGAGCTGGGCGGCCTTCTGGACAACGGCCAAAGTGGATGAAACTGAAATGCGCGAAATACGTTCTGAAAGTTGCATGGTCAAACCTCGTCTAACGTTGAAACGACTTTCTTCCTCAAACGTTTTTCCACCAATGGCGGAACCAGACCTTTCATGGACCCGCCATGCCTGCAAATTTCCTTCACCAGCCTCGAACTGATGTAGGCATACTCTTCCGCCGGCATCAGGAAAAGCGTTTCCAGCTTCGGCTGAAGTTTTCGATTTGTCAGGGCCATCTGAATTTCGTACTCGTAGTCGGAAAAAGCTCGGATGCCCCGAACGATTGCACGGGCTTTCTTCTTCACGGCATACTCAACCAGCAGGCCGCTGAAGGTGTCCACGGACACATTCTTCATTTCCCGCGTCACTTCCTCAAGCATCTCGACCCGCTCCTCGACGCTGAAGAGCGGTTGCTTTTCCGCGTTCGTCAGCAGGGCGACGATCAGATGGTCAAAAATCCGGCTGCTTCGCTGGATCAGGTCAAAGTGGCCGTTGGTTAATGGGTCGAAGGACCCTGGATAAATCGCGAGAATGTTTGACATGTTCCGAAGCAGGCGTGCAGCAGCAGCGCCCCTGCACTAATAGAGCATTTTAGCGGTTGCGTTCAAATGTTGTAAACCAGATTTTATGAAATGTCAGGGCCGGGTTTCTCGGTGGCGACAGCCTGCCGCAGGTTCCTGCTCATGGCCGCAAAGGCGCGTCGCTGACGGAGCGGAAAGATTACTCTGGCCGCTGATACGCACGCACGTAGTCCACTTCAAATCGAGACGGAAACCGCGTTTGTTCCGGATTGCCGCCGCTCTCGCCCCCGATGGCCTGATTCAGGATCATATAGACGGGCTGGTGAAAAGGATTGAAGCCGTTCCCGCGCGCGTTGCGGGTGCGGCGAAGGTTCACCGAATTTAACAGCGCTCCATCGAGGTACAGATGAATAAACTCGCGGGTCCATTCCATCGCCCAGAGGTGGAACTTGTCAGACCAACTCTGATCGTGAAAGTCGGCGATCGGCTTAAAAATGCTGGCCCAGGTTGCCTTACCATCGGCTCCTTCCCAGGCAACGTTGGCGTTCACGTGTCCGGCGTAATATTCCATGATGTCAATTTCGCCGCAGGCAGGCCAGCGCCTGGAAACCCCCAGCGTCCACCACGCGGGCCAGATGCCCGGGCGCGTATCAATCCGGCCGCGCAGGGTGAAGTAACCGTACTTCCAGCTATGGATGCCGCGCGTGGTGAGACTTGCCGAAGTGTAATCCGCGGCGCGCCGATTTCTGCGCCAGTCGCTGCTGCCCTGGTGATAATCTGGGTTTGCTTTTTTCTCCCGCCGGGATTCGATGATCAATTTCCCGTCCGCGCAGAACGCGTTCTCCGGCTGATACCACTGGAACTCCTCGTTGCGCACGAAGCCGTGTTCGCAAGTCCAGTTGGCGTGGTCAGGCCGCCCGTTCGCATTAAATTCATCCTGCCAGACCAGCCGATAGCCCGCCGGCGGCGCGTCCGAAATTTCGGCAGAGCTCGCAAGCAGCTTCCGTGTGGATGCAACTCCTGCGGCAGCCATTGCCCCTTTCAGTATGCTGCGGCGGGTGATCATCCAAGTACCTCCTCGAGCCTGTAGAGTCTGCCGGGCTGCGCTAGACTCGTAATAGAGCCATCATAGCGGGATCAAGAAACTTTATACTTCCGAATTTCCTCGGCGCTCACTTCGCTGCTCATGCCCGGGGCCTCGGGCCCCAGCACCTCGCCGTCGATCATCTTCTGCGGCCCGCCGGATTCCATATAGATGGCGTTGGGCATGGCCAGGAGCATGTTCAGGTTGGTTTGCCCGCCACCGTGGCTGGCCACCTCCACGTGGTAACCGTCAGCGATAGCGGCAATTTCCATCCACTCGCACACGCCGCCGGCCCGGCGATCGTCGGGCTGCACAATGTCCGCGCCACGTCTTGCAATGAGATCGGCGAAAGCATACTTGGTGTTCAAATTCTCTCCCGTGGCGATCCGCATGTCGAGCGCCTGGGCCACGATGGCGAAGCCTTCCATGTCTTCCGGCGGGAGCGGCTCTTCCAGCCAGAAACAACCCATTTCCTGGTACACCTTGCCTCTCAACAAGGCTTCAGAGCGGTCGAACACCTGGTTGGCGTCCACCATCAACCGTTTGCCCTTCCCGATCGTGTCCAGCGCCATGCGGATTCGCCGGACATCGTCAGCCAGCGTGTACTTCCCGACCTTGATCTTCACCGCTTTGTAGCCCTGTTCCATGGCCGCCGAAACTTGCCGCTTGAAGTGCGAAAGGTCTTCATCGTTGTCGTAGTACCAGCCGCACATCGAGTAGACTGGAATCCGGTCACGATAGGCGCCCAGCATTTTACAGACGGGCAGGCCCGCATTTTTGCCCAGAATATCCCATAGCGCAATGTCGGTAGCCGCCAGCGCAAACTGCGCCACGCCGGTGACGCCCTGGTAGTTCATGGCGTTCCACAGTTCAGCGCGGATTCCCCGCGGAAACGCCGGGTCCTTTCCCATAATTACGGGTTTGACTTCGTTTTCGAGGATCGACTGCACCACGCGCGCGCCTTCACCACGATTGCCGAATGAACTGTTGGCCCAGCCTGTGATGCCCGCGTCGGTGTGGATTCGGAGGACCACGGCGCCCTTGTCCACGTTCAGCGTTTGAAGCGCATCATATTCGGGCTGGCCGGGAGGAGGTTTCAACAGATCCGTCTCAAGCCCGGTAATCTTCAGTGTTTTCCGCTGTTCAGCCGCCGCAGATAATGCCACCCCGAGCGCCGGCAGCGCCGCCGCCGAACGCAGCACGTCTCTTCTGTTCATCTATGCCTCCTCATCCACATGCGGTTTACCGCACGGCAATGTCGAACCGTGCCATTTCACCCCGAAGCTGACCTTGCGTCAAGCAGATTACGCCTCAAAATCAACCGCGATTACTTCGTGCAATCCAACCGACGGCACCTCCAGCCGAACATCGCCGCCATCCTGACGGTAAGCAGCATCTGTTTTCGCAACCAGCAAGTGGACCTTCGCGATCCGGCGGCCCCCGGGGATGCGTACACGCACCTGCTGGCGGGGGGTTGGAATAATCTCCCGCACCGGTCCTTTCATCATCATGGGGTTGGTCAGGTTCACCAGATGGACGGTCATGGAGTTCGTCTGTGTCCAGACGGAAAGGTCAATTATGCCGGGCCCCTCGACCGTGACCGGCAGCGCCTCATTGGTGGCCCAGCGCACCGCATTTCGAAGCAGCTTGCCGTGGTCTGGGTTCAGAACCTCCCAGAAGGTGCGGTCCACATCCCAGGGAAAATACACCACGCGGCCACGCCCGGATTCACGAATAAAGACGCCAGCCTCCTTCGTTTCGTCCGGCCGTGGAAAAACCTCTTCCATGGGAAGGTCCGGATACGACGGCACCACGATCAGTGGGGCATACGAACCTGCGATCGCCGGCTTCACAATCACCCGGTTGACGCCGTTGATGATTCGAGTCGCGTCTTCAAGCCCTGCGAGCAAGGGATGGAAATGGCCAGTGGCCGGGTCCTTCTCGAGCGTCAGATACGAATTTTGCATCGGCCCTTCGGTGCGCCCCGCAAACGACGTGCCGAACAGCGATGCCAGGCCGAAATCATCCCTGCGCACGCCCCACTCGTCATAGAGAGACGTTTCCCAGGTGGCCACCAGATTGCCGCCGCCGTTTACAAATTGCCGGACCTGGTCACACTGTTTCTCTGAAAGCGCCGCAATGTTCGGAAGAACGAGCGTGCGGAAAGCCGCCAGGTGCCCGGCATCCAGCAGTTCATCGTGGACCATCTCGAAAGGAATGCGCGCTTCGACCAGGGCCTGGTAGAAACCAAGTGACGGGTCCTCGACTTTGGCGCGCGCCTGCTCGCCTCCATAAAACGCCGCGGTCTGCTGAGAGTAAACCATGGCGACCCTCGCCAGCGAAGACTCGTTCCGAAGGTATCGCTCATTCTGGTGGTGCCAGTTATAAAGTTCTTCCACCACCGGAAGCCATCGCCTGTCAATCGGCTTGGCGTTGAATTTTGTAAACCACGGACGGAAATTATGCGCCATGCCGTCCACTACCCACGTCCGGATCTCATTGCCACTCTGGACGGAGTCCTTCCAGCGGTACTTGTCTTCCAGACCCACGCTGAAAATGCCGACAATCGACTTGCGGCCGAGGGCGGCGCCATATTCCTTTGCGTTCTTGCCGTTAATCCAGGGCGGCATCAGCCCGCTCCGCCCTTGCCGGTCAGCGAACAAGGTCGGCGCCCTTTCGCCAATGGTTTTCATATTGAGTCCGCTGAGCGCACCGCCGCCCGCGTTCGGGATAAAGCTGGCGTCCGGGTTGATGCTCTTAATGGCGGCATCCCACACACGCCACAACTCGAACAGCCTTTTCTGACGCCAAACAATGTATTCCCGCCGCGCGGGATTCTGGGGATTATTCGTTCGCGGCAGTTCCATTCCGGCGAACGCAATGAAGTTTTCCTGGCAGTGAGCGCAGTAGCACATCCCGGAGCCGGCCCATCGATTGGTGAAGATCCCATCAACGCGATAGAGCCTCATTATTTCCGTGTGCACGGAAGTCATGAATTCGAAATTGTAGGGACCCAGAGCGCAGGTCACCCAGAAGTCCCGGTCAGACCAGTGACGCACCTTCTCGCCCTTCTCGTTTACCATGATCCAATCCGGATGGGCGTCGTACATGTCCTGATGGCAGGCGTGAGCGTCCGTTCGCGCAATCACGTTCATACCCAGAGCACGGCAGCCCTTGACGATTTCGCCAAACGTATCTCGATCGGCCAGCCACTTGCTGCGATAATGGAGCGGAATTTCGGTTGGATAAAAAGCGACACATCCCCCGGCGCTCAGGCACGCCGCATCCGCGTGAATACGCCGGAAGTAGTCGAGCCAGAACTCGCGGTCGTAATTGCCAGGATCATCTTCAACAAAGACAAGCTGCGCCCATCGCATGGGCCGATCGTACCAGCCGGATGTTTGGGACGGCGGAGCGGCGGCGATCGAGTCGCCGGCCACGCTGCTTGAAATCAGCGCGCCGCTTGCCAGCGCCTGCAGAAAGTCACGCCTGTCAATGGTCATTGAACCCGGCCTCCGCCTGGATGGCACAAACCCGCCGCTGTTGGCCTTACAAAATAACACAGAACCGTGGGCCGGGCGGAGTAATGCACAACGCCGGCTCAGAACAGGCTTCCCACGGAAAACCATTCGAACGAATCAGAGCGCCACGATGTAGAATGGTGCCTGCAAGATTGAGTCACAAGATACTTTTGAGGCCTGGAATATTTAAGTGAAGGAGACCACGACATGTGGCAACAGAGCACCAGCGTGAACGTCAGGACCAGTCCCGCCGACGAGACGATCCGCCTGGGACCGCTCGTGGTACGCTTCCTGGTCACGGCGCGGAATTCAAGCGGCAGCGTCGCGGCATTCGAGTTCTTTGTCCCGGCAGCGCAGCGACTGGCTGCGCCTGCGCACAGCCATGACCATTACGAAGAAACAATTTACGGGATTGAGGGAATGCTCACCTGGACCGTCGACGGAAAGCCGATTGACGTGGGACCGGGGCAGGCGCTCTGCATTCCCCGCGGCGCTGTCCACCGTTTTGACAATCACGGAGCCCTCGACGTGAAGGCCCTCTGCGTGATCACCCCGGCGGCCATCGGCCCGGAGTTTTTCCGCGAGTCCGCCGAGGTCATCAACGCGGCCGCAGGTGGGCCCCCGGACAGAGCGAAGATGATTGAGATCATGCTCCGCCACGGCCTTACGCCCGCTCCGTCTCCGTCTCAGACGTAAGGGCGCCCATCCGGGAGCTGCAATCCAGAGGAAAACGAATCTTTCAGATCCTGCAACGTCACGACCAACGGAAAGGCAAAACGCAACCCTTGAGTTCGTCAGGCGATACCGAGTGCCGTCAGGGATTGAGGACGGCCAGGTCGAGTTCGAGCAGGCGCGCTGGATCGGCGATAATTTCCACTTGGGCGATTTTGCCGCGCTTGAGCGCAAAGGTGACCACTCGCATCAGACGTCCCCGCGGGGCCCACACAAGCCCCACCGATCCGTTCACCAAAGCCGGCTGCACAGATTTGGCCACAGCGGCGAACGCGACCGCTCCGCTGGCCCAGTTTCGGGCGCCGCGGATTTCTCTGGGACCTCCCGCGCGCGCAGAGGCTTCGTCCAGATGCACAACGACCTCGGGATCAAGCACGGCGACAAGTCCTTCGATGTCGCCGGCGCGCAAAGCCGAGAGGAAAGCACTGGCCACTGCCCGCTGCTCGATAAGATTGGATGGGACCGCGGAAGCGCCCTGCACGCGACGCCGCGCGCGGCTGGCGAGCTGCCTTGCTGCCACGGGCGTGCGTGCAATGATCGGGGCGATTTCCTCAAAAGGAACTGCAAACATGTCGTGCAGAACGAACGCAACGCGCTCGGCGGGCGTCAGCCGGCCGAGGACAACCAGCAATGCGAGTCCAACCGAGTCAGCCAGCAGCGCCTCCTGTTCGGGATCGCTCCCCGGCCCACTGCTCGCGACCGGTATGTTCGCCGGCCCAGCGATGGGTTCTTCCCTCCGCGAATTGCGCGAGCGCAGCATGTCCAGACAGACGCGCGCCACCACCGTGGTCAGCCAGCCGCCAAGGTTTTCTATACTGCTCTCGTCGGACCGGCTGAGTCGCAGCCAGGCTTCCTGAACGGCGTCGTCCGCCTCATTCATCGACCCCAGGATCCGGTAGGCCACCGCCCGCAGGTGACCGCGGTTGTCTTCAAATCGTTCCGCCAGCCAATTGCCTTCATCCACCGGTCACATCTCCTCGTTTTCGTCCGTCATAGTGGTGACGTACAAAATCCAAACTTTGTGACATGGAGGTATTAGATGATTCAAGCACGGATAAAGAACCCGGTAATGTTTAATCCGGAGGCCATGCAGGCCATGCAAGACCTTGCGAAGGCAGTGGAACGGAGCACCATTCCGCCCAAGACGCTCGCTCTGGTCCACCTGCGCGCCAGCCAGATTAACGGATGCAGCGTCTGTGTTGATCTCTCGCTGCGCTTTAACAAGGCGGGCGATTCAAATGAGCGCCTGTTCGCCGTGGCGGCCTGGCGCGAGGCTCCCTGGTTCAGCGATGCCGAGCGCGCCGCCCTGGCGCTCACCGAAGCCGTCACTCGCTTGAGCGACCGGCCAGACCCTGTACCGGATGACATCTGGAACGAGGCCGCGCGTTTCTATAATGAATCAGAACTGGCGACCCTGGTCCTGTGGATTGCCGTCACCAACGTGTGGAACCGGCTGAACGTGGCCACCCGGCAGGTGGCGGGCGAGTGGGCCAAGTCACTTCAAGCGAAGAAGGTGATGGAGGGCGGCCCTGCGGCCCGCTGAACAAATCGCCGCATGACTCATGGGGCTCCCTAACGGGTACGGGCTGCGTCCGCCGCGCAGCCTTGCACCCCTCGCGTCGTGCGTCGCCTTACCCTTCACAATCTCCCCCGTGGCACGGCCATCTTGGCCGTGGTCCGACACGGGCCGGACGCCCGTGTCACGTCTTCACGTTGTAAATCCTTTTCAGACGCACGGCACTAGTCTTCTCTGGTTCTCCATTGAGGACGATCGATTCTTCCGTTCAAGGCGGGTGATCAGATGACGGTCAAACCCGTGTGGGATCCGAAATCGCCAGCTTGAGTCCCACGGTTGGCAATGCTATGCTTTGCCAATCGTGAATAAACGTCCCCTTTCCGTAACCATCATCGCCTGGATTTATTTAATAATGGGCGTGGTGGGCTTCGTTTATCACGCGGCCGTGCAGAGAACGTTCCATCCGTTTCCCTACGACATCCTCTGGGTGGAACTCATCTTTGTCGCGGCGATTCTGAGTGGCGCGTACATGCTGCGCGGCCACAATTGGGCGCGCTGGCTGGCGCTCGCCTGGATTGCTTTCCACGTGGTCCTGAGCATCTTCCATAACATTCCCGAGCTGGCAATTCACGCCACGCTTTGCGCCGTGCTGGCATTCTTCCTCTTCCGCTCCGCAGCCACCCGCTATTTTCGGCCTGCCGGCCCAAAGCCCGCATAGGCGGCAGTCAGCAAGCGTCGGCGGCCTCGTGCCAAGCGGGTGATTTTCTAAGCACAAGCCCCTGGAATGATCACTTGGGAACTACAAGCCGAAGTGAAATTCAAATTCCACCGGCACACTTACGGGAACGCCGCCACACGTTCCGGGCTTGAAGCGCCACTCGTTCATAACCTGAACGGCGAGCCTGTCAAGGTCAGGGCCGACCGACTGAACGAAGGTAATGCTGTGCAGGCGTCCGTCTCTCCCTAATAACCGCTAAAACTCGCATAATGCCTCCCTCTCCTCTTTGCCTCAGCAAGGGCGGGTAAGGGATTGGCTTCCGCGAGATGGTAACAGGATCAACGGAGTTTGACTCGCCGCACACGGGATGATGACGGACGTCCGGCCCGCTTGGCGGGGTCAGAGCTGCTTCCAGGCTCTCGGTAGGAGAACTGAGCTTCGTCAACTCCGCGATCACCTCGGTCTCCCGCTCACATGCGACTGTACAGCCTTCGGCATAAGCCATGCGCCCCACGGAATGAAGTCGGAATGATCAACAACCTCGAGCCGGGACTTCCACGCAATCGACACGGGGCTCAGAGAATCAGGATCAAGACAAAAATCGACCGATATGTGATTAGGGCGTTTGACGGTGGAGCAGACGAGCCGCTTCCCGCCGACGGTCTGGTCCTTGGGCTGGCCGAGCTTGTCGCCAGAATTCACCTGGGAACCGTATCCCAGCAAAACTCTTGTTGCCTCGCTGATGGCGTACGGCTCGTCATCGAGACTGCTTTGTTCCCAAACTCCGGCGTCAGTAAGCACCTCGACTGCAGAATATGCCGAGGATTGGATCTCTACGCGATACCCTTTCGGGCCGTACCACAGTTTCCGATATGTACCGTCAAGCCATCCGCCGCCGGGTTCGGCCCCCTTAAAGTGAATCTCGAATTCCACGGGTGGAACATCTCTCTTAGCTAGTTCTGACCACGTCGTCACGTTCTTGAGGTGGGCAAGCATCTCCGCGCGATTTGCATGTTGATCCGCGGCAGCCGATGCGATGGCCGCCAGCGCCAGAACAATAGGTGTAAGTTTCCGAACCATCGCTGGTCCCTCCCGAGTGGCCGGTGCAGAAGCGCAATTGTAGCGCGTCCGGTCTGGCCGTGCAGCAGGTTTTCCAACTGGCAACGGCCAGGGTCCAAAACAATCAGCCCCCGCAGGCGTCCATGCCGCGGAAGCCTTGTGGCTCGAGCAGCCAGCCCGAAGCGCCGCGCGAATTCTTCACTTTCACCCACCATTCGGTCTGCGGCAACGAAATTACGTCCCACGGGTACTGCGCGTTGGCTTTACGGACCTGATCTACATAGAGCTCTGCGGAATGAGTCGCTCCCTTATACCAGAAGAGGTCGACGCCCTCGCCCACGCGGTGGAGCAGAAAGAGCTTCGCTCCTGCCGGAACAGTTATGTCCTCGAAAGATGTCTGTTTCCGGATAATTACGAGGCCGGCTTTCCGGGTGATCACCACGCCCGTCAGCGCAGTAATCTTTTCGCCGGGGCGAACAGTGAACGCAAGGCCCGATTCTCTGTTCGTGGACTTATACGCCCGCTGGCTCGACGTTGCAGTCCACTCGCCGTACTGGCAGCACTCGAACGGGCACGCTCCGGGATCGGTAAAAGGCAGCGTGGGCGCGCCAGCGTTGTGAGCCTGTCCAAACGCCAATGCGACCAGCAAGCTGAGGAAGGCAACAACCATCGCAATGCCTCCAAAGAAAGGTCCGGCAGGCAATTATAGAACGACAACGCGAGAAAATCTCTGCCAGCCGCCATAGTCGGTCCGTACCTAGCAGAACGCTGATCTGTGCCCACTTTTAGCCGGCCACAAAGGCTGTGAGAAGAGTCTTGCAGGATGAGTCGAACTTGCATATACTTATTTATCGATATATCGTTTATCGAGCACCTATGCCAAAAAGAAAACTCGACCCCTTACCCTCGGCGGCGTTCCAGATTCTGCTGTCACTGGTTGGCGAAGACCTGCACGGATACGGGATCATGCGTCAAGTGGCAAGCCAGACCGGCGGCCGAATGCGCCTGGGACCCGGAACGCTTTATAGCTCAATCCAGGTCTTACTCGAAGAGAAATTCATCCAGGAAGTTGATCTGCGTGAAGACCCAGGACTCAACCATGAGCGGCGCCGCTACTATCGATTGACCACAGCAGGACGCAAGCTTGCTCGAACAGAGGCCGAAAGGCTGGCGGATTTATTGCGCGTCGCACGCGCCAAGAAAATCCTGCGAGGGGAATATGTCTGAAAAGGTTTACACCTGGCTGTTTCGGCTATTCCCTTCTCATTTTCGCGAAGAATTTGGCGTGGAAGCCCTCCTTCTGTTTCGCGACCGGGCACGAGATGAAAGGGGATTCTTGCCGCGCCTTCGCCTTTGGCTGGATCTGCTCTTCGATCTCGCGGTCTCGCTTCCCCGTATGCACAGCTCTATCGTGCCGGAATTTGGCAGCATCCAAGCCTCCCGCAGTTTCGAAAGACTATTTATATTTCGCGTTCAGGAAGCCGAGGCGCCACGTCCGGCGGCGCTGCTTTTCGGGGGCGTTCTTTCACTCGCGACCCTGGGCGCTGTCCCTGCTCTGATTAATCATTTCGGCAATTCGCGGCTGCCAAGCGCCCCGGCCATGAGGCCCCAACGTACCGAGCTTGCCATACTTGGATTCCGCAAACTTCAGGCTTCGCAATCGAATCCGAACGATCCAGGACACAGGCTGGCTGAGGGCGAGAAACTGGGCGAGGCGGAAAAGCAGAGAGTGATTGAAGCAGTGGCCGCGAATTTGAGAGAGCACTATATTCATCCAGACCTTGCCGACAAGGTTGCGCAGGCGCTGGCGGCACATCAAAAAGCCGGCGATTATGGAAGCATTACGGATGGCGCAGCATTCGCCGCTCTGCTGACGAAGCAACTGAGGGACACAAGCCGCGACATGGGCCTGGAAGTGGTCTATAGCCGCCTTCCATTACGGGATCGCCCGATGGGGCCGAACGCCGAGCGCCTTGCACAGTACCGGCGGGCGCTGGAAGAAAGCAACTGCAACTTCGAGAAAATCGAGGTCCTGCCACACAGCATCGGTTATTTAAAATTAAATTCGTTTCCTGATCCTTCCATCTGCAGTTCAGAAGCGAAGGCAGCCTTGGCGTCTCTGAATGATGCCAAGGCGATCATCTTCGATTTGCGGGACAACCATGGCGGATACCCCAGAATGGTTATGCTCATCGCGGCCTACTTGTTTGACCACCCGGAATACATGTACAACCCGAGAGAGAATACGACGGATCGATCATGGACACAGTCGCCAGTTCCAGGAAACAAGCTCGCAGACAAGTCGATCTATGTATTGACCTCGGCCAGAACGTTTTCCGGTGCAGAGCACTTCAGCTACAACTTAAAAATGCTGAAGAGGGCCATACTCGTAGGCGAAACCACAGGCGGCGCTACTGATGTCGGAACTTTCCATCGGATCGACGAACATTTCGGAATGGGCATTCGCGAAACGCGAGCGATTAATCCCTACTCAGAACCCGACTGGGCGGTAGTGGGTGTGCGGCCCAATGTGAAAGTCAGACCCGAAGATGCCTTACAAGTGGCAGAACATCTTGCAGAACAAAAAATCCAGACGATGAAAACCTTGGGAACTCGTTAGATTCCACATGGGCAGTTTCCAAATCTTAAACCGCAGGGTCTGCGAGCTGCTTGCTATAAATCAATTTTCGCACTGTATACCGGCTATTCCGCAAGCGCCGCCAGGATGAAGTCGGCACGGTCCGCCACTCCCACCTTCGGCAAGAGTCCGTAGCGCAGCCCGCCGTTCGCGCGGTCGGCGGCTTTTCGCCGGTTTCCAAATTAATAGCCGCAGAGGCTGCATTACCCAGGCTGCGTGCGACCTGCGTCATTAATCGCCATTCCCGCGCAGGAGGCGGCAGATGTCTCGTCCGTATTTCTCGAGCTTGCTGATTCCGATTCCGGGGATGGCGAGCAGATCTTCGGTGGTTGCCGGGCGGCTGCTGGCCAGGGCACTCAGAGTGCGGTCGTTGAAGATACAGAACGCGGGCAGGCCGCGCCGCCGGGCTTCGGCCAGGCGCCAGGCGCGCAACGCCGCTTCCAGGCGGGCCTCGTTTTTGTTTTCCACCCCTTTCGCGTTCGCCGCCGCCTCAGGCCGTGCTGCGGCTTCCGGTCTTGAGGCCTTGTTCCGTCCCTCGGGAGCTTTGGACTTCCTCTTCCTTTTGCGCTTGTCGGGTGGAAGCACATTCTCTTTCATCAGGAAGTTGACCGGCGTCCGCTCGTCCACGGCGTAACCGGCATCCGTAAGCCTGGCAGTACGGTAAGGGATCGACTTGCCATCCTTCTCAAAGGCCGAGTCGATTAGCTCTACGAGGCCTGCCCGTGCCATGGCCCCAAGCACTTCTTCAAAAGCATTGCGGGCCATTTCACGACCCGGGCATACCGCCAGATAAAGTTTGCCCGTTGATTTTATGTTCGTCTTGCGCAGGGCGGCCGCTACCCGCAAGAGCCAGGCATGCTCCTCCTGGGTGGCGCTCCGAAGCCGTTGTGCTCCGCAATGCGTGGGATCGCAGAAATCGCAGATCCCGCAAGCCTTCTGCCCGTCGGCAAGATCGCCAAAATGGCGCACCAGACTGGCCATGCGGCACTGCCGGCTCTCTGCGTAACGGATCATCTGATCGATTTGCGCCCGCTTCTGTTCTGCTTGAGCAAGATAGGCGTCGCGCCAACCGGTGGCGCCCCGGCTGACATTTTCAGCATAATCCACCACGGCGCCTCCGTGGATCCATAGCTTTTCCAGCGCCTTGTCAAAGTCCTCTTCCTCCGCCTGGACCTGCCGCTGGAGCGCCGCTTTCGTTTGCGGCGCAGGCCCAAGGTGCGCAAAGATTCCATCAAGCACTCTGATGTCCGGATAATCGCGCTCGAAGAAGAAGTCGTGGGTGTAGCGGTCGGCATAGGAGTGCATCAGGATGGCCCGGCTGGGTTTTCCGTCACGGCCGGCGCGTCCGATCTCCTGGTAATACGCTTCCATGCTGCCAGGCAGGGCCGTATGGATTACAGTACGGATATCGGCTTTGTCAATCCCCATCCCAAAGGCGATCGTCGCCACAATCACCTCCACCCGCCCCTTGAGAAACTCGGCCTGCACTTGCTGCCGTATCCCGGCATCGAGGCCGGCGTGATAGGCCATGGCGGGAAAGGAAGAGGCCAGTTCGGCTGCCAGAGCCTGCGCCTGCTTGCGCGTGGGCGTATAGACGATTGCCGGCCGCCGTTCCGCCACCCGCAGCAGTTGATGGGTAAGTTCGGGTCGCTGAAAAGGGGCAGTTTCGACAACCTCAATGGCAATGTTGGAGCGCCGGAAACCGTGAACAAAGAGGGCCGGGCGCACCAGCCCCAATTGCGCCACGATGTCCTTCTGAACAATAGGCGTGGCGGTGGCCGTCAGCGCTATCAGCGGCGCAGGGCGCAAGCCCGGCAGATGCTGGCCCAGCATACGGTAATCCGGCCTGAAGTCGTGCCCCCATTGCGAGATGCAATGTGCTTCGTCAATCGCGACCAGGGACGGCGGCCTCTTGGCCAGCATCTCCGGGAAGCCGGCCACGCGCAGCCGCTCCGGGGCAATAAAAAGAAATTGCAACACTCCACGCAGGTAATCCTGGCAGACACGGCGCAGGTCGGCGCGCGGGCGGCCGGAATGGATGCGCTCAACCGCAAAACCCCGCTCCTTGAGCTTTGCTACCTGGTCTTCTATCAGGGCAATCAGCGGACTGATCACCAGCGTGGTCCCGCTGCGCGAGACGCCCGGCAACTGGTAACAGAGCGACTTGCCGGACCCGGTGGGCATGACCAGCAGGATGTCCTGCCCTTTGATGGCCGCACGGCAAACAGCTTCCTGGTTCGGCCGGAAGGAGGAGAACCCAAACGCACTGCGCAGAAGCTTATGAAGATCGTCGGTTGGCATGGGTGCGGTCCCACTTGGTAAACACCGGCTGCGCGCCAAGCCGATGGCTGGCAGCCACACTCAGGACATTCCTGAGTGTGGGCTTTAGAATCACTTCAGCTCAACGGCTGGCGCAAAGCCGAAACCTTCTCACACCAGGTGTAAGGCGAGCAGCAGGCCCAACGCCAGGCCACCTGCGAAGCTGGTACCGGCAAAGTTGACGATGCCATTGCCGACCAGGCCGCGGCGTTCGATGGTGGCGCCGAGGTAGCTGTCAAACAGGTTCCCTGCCCCGGCGGCGATGAACGCGACGACGGCGGTGCCGGGCCGGCACAGGCCCAGCGCGTAGCCCACGGCCACAATCGCGGCGCTTGCGCCCATTCCCGCCAGCGTTCCCACCAGCGAAATGCCGCCGTCGAGACCTGCAGGGACAGGCTTGAAGGTGGTAATCATGTAGGCTCGCCCGGAAAGCCACTGCCCGATTTCGCTCGAGATGGTATCGCCTGCGGCTTCCGCCATCGCCGCGATGAAGGCCGCCAGGAACGCCGCCTCGTAGTGAGTCGTGATCACCAGCACGGAAAAGAACGCCGCCGCCAGCGTATTGGCCGTGGCCTCGCGCCAGCTTCGCGCGCCCCGGCGAGATTCCGCCACGCCCCGCGCCGCCTTCCGACCGTAGCCAAGCCGAGTTGCCACCGAGCCGATCACAAAAAACGACAGCAGCACCAGGAAGGTTTTATAGCCATAGCCCATGTAGATGAGGGCTCCCATCAGGAAACCCATCAGCGCGCCTGAGCGGTTCACCATGCGCAGCGCCAGGGCAGCCAGAGCAAAAACGGCATTGATTCCAACGGCCAGCAGCACGCGCACGCCGAGATAAGGCAGGTTGCTTTGGAGCGCCGACCACTCGATGAGCAGCGCGCAATACATGAAGCCGCCGCAGACCAGCGGCACGGAGATGTTGTCATCCAGCTTGATCGGCAGCGTCTCAACCACCGCTCCCACCGCCGCCGTGGCCGCGCAGACAATCAGCAAATTCAGTTCGGGCACTGACGGATTGATCCACCGTGCCAGCGCAAAGCTTCCCAGCGTGCCGATGGCGATAAACGCGGCAAAGCCTGACCACGTTTTGCCCCGGTTCCACGGGACCGCGCGACCTCGCAGGGATTCGCCGGCCACGCTGGCGAAGCCGTCGCCCAGCGCCATGATGGCCCACACGGCGCCCACCACTTCCATACGCCTGCCGTACAGCAGTACCAGCACCAGCACAGAAACAGGATATGCAACGATGCCGGTCCACTGCATGGGCCGAGCTTCGCCTGCCCCGCGGGTGGACTGCTTGCCGAGGTCAAGTTCCAGCCGTGGCAGTATGAACAGGTTGAAAGCGAGCGCCACCAGCGCCGCCCCTGCCGCCTCCACCCAGGTCAGGAAAGGCAGCAGCAGCGCAAACGACAGCATGGAGATGTGGACCATCTTCCGCGTGGAGATCAGCGGTCGCCGCCCCACTCCGTTGTAGACCGAAGCGTCACCCAATTCCCGCCTCCAAGGTTTTTTTAATTCCCTCCTCGAGCGGAACCACGCGATAACCCAGCTCGCGGACGGCCTTGTCGCTCGAATAGATCCAGTCGCGCTTGAAAATTTCCACCACGCCCGGCGTCAATTGCGGCCGATGATCAAAGAGCCGCGCCCGCGCGACTTCCAGCGCTCCCACCGCTTTCCCGATTGCAAAGGGCAGGTGCCGCACCGGAAAGGTAACGTCGGCCAATCGCCCGATCACGCGGAACAGGTCATTGAGGCTTCGATTGTCGCCGGCAAGGAAATATTCTTCTCCCGCCCTGCCCTTTTCGAGCGCCGCCAGATGCGCCTGCACAACCTCAGCAATATAGGAGAAGCTCCATCGCTGTTCGCCCGAACCGAGCAGCCCGGGAAATTTTCCGCTCAAATACTGGCGCATCATGCTGCCCACCAGGTTGCCATCGGTCGGCGGACCCGGACCGTAGACGACCCCCGGCAGCAGCGCCACCACCGGAAACCGCGCAAAGCCTTCGGCCCGCAGCCAGTCGAGCGCCCGGGCTTTGGTTTCTTCATATTCATTCGAGTACGGTCCGTGGTTCTTCAATCCTTCGCCTGCCTTCGAGTCGGACGACGGCCCTGCGGCCATAAACGAAGACGTGTAGACTACGCGTTCCACGCCCGCCCGGTCTGCAGCTTCCAGCAGGGATTTCAGCCCCTCGACGTTCACCCGCCAGAACTCCCGCGGGTCCTTCACCCACATCTTAACCAGCGCCGCGGAATGGACCACCTGCTGCACTCCGCGCAGCGCGTTCGCCACGGCCTCGCGGTCGCAAAGATCGCCGGCCATGATCTCGCACCGGGTTTCTGCGGGCGCCAGGCCCAGCTTATCTGGGTCCCGCACCAGCACGCGGAACGCCTCGCCGCGGGCCACCAGCGCGTGCGCAATGCGCGAGCCGAGATATCCGCTTGAGCCTGTCAGAAGAATCATTATCTTTCCGCATCCGCCGCCGCGAGCTGCCGCCGGCCGCAAAACTCACTTTAGCTGATCAGGTACGCGGCTGCGAGTCCCAGATGCCCTACCATCATCATCCAGTACATATGGTGCCATCCGGGATGATTTTCTCCCTCCGTCACCAGCCGCCGGGGGTCATCGTTAATCAGGTAAATCACATAGGCTCCCCACGCCAGCATGATGATACTCAAAACCACAATCGCCGTGGAATTTCCGCTCAGAACGCGCAGCCACAAACCGAGCGGCAGCATCAGCCATGGCAGGATAAACGACGGGCTGATGGCGCGGGCGCTGAACGTTGCGCCGTAGCGCACCGGCAGCGTGATGCAGCCCGCCTTGCGGTCACCTTCGATGTCGGCAAAGTCCTTGGTGGTGGTGGCGCCCAGCAGAAACACAACGTAGATTGAGCCGATGTACCACGGTTCAACCGAGTGGAGCACCGTGGCCACCGCCGCCCAGCCAGCCACCTTCAGCAGTCCGCCGCGGACCAGCGCAATGATGATGTTCGATCCCCAGGTGCTTCGCTTCAGCCTCACCGGCGGCACTGAATAGGCCAGTGTCGCAAGCGCCGCCACGACGTAGATGGCAAAAATCTGCCAGTTGATCGCGGCCACCATCGCCAGCGCCACAACATAGGTGACCACCACAAACACCCAGGCCTGCTGCCAGGTCATTCGTCCGGAAGGCAGCGGCCGGTGCGGCTTGTTGATGCGGTCGTTTTCAAAATCGCAGATCTGGTTGATGCCATTCGATGCCGCGTTCAGAACTCCCGCCGCCAACACCGCCAGCACAATGTGATAAGGGACCAGGCGGACGTGCGTTGCCCCATAACCAATCAGCGAGCCGGAAAAAATGCCGACCATGGGAGGAATCAGCGTGAAGGGGCGGCCAAAAGTCCAGTAGAGCTTCAGCAGTTTCATGCGACGCTATTTTCAGGCTTCGCGGCCCGTCAGGCAAGTTGAAATGACAGTCGTGCCGTTTTCAGGGCAGGCCAATCGGCGCCGGCCCAATTGCGGCTGGCGAATTATCGTGCTTATTTTTCGGGGAAGGCGCGGCTCAGGAAGGGTTCTTAAGGCAGGAAGATACGAAACAGCCTGGAGGAAAAAATCGCGTGAAGGACGGAAGAAGGAAGCTCTTCCGGAATTTCGCCGGACATCACAGGATCAAGCATGAAACCCACGAAGACTTTCCGGGCGCTCGCTGCCGATTGCAGCGACCGCCTGGCCAAAGCTTTTGGTAGAGGCCGGTTCAATCGGGCCTGCCGAAGGAATGATACTCGAAACCTCGCTTTGCCATTTGGTCCGGGTCCAGCAGGTTCCGGCCGTCCAAAATCAGTGGACGGGCCATCGAGTTGTAGATCCGCTCCCAGTCAAGCGCAGCAAACTCCTGCCATTCGGTCGCAATCAGCAGCGCGTCAGCGCCGCGCGCGGCCTCATAGGCGTCCCTGCTGTGGCAAGCCTCCGGGAGCAGCTCGCGCGTTCGGTCCATGGCCGCAGGATCGTAGGCCCTCACCTGCGCTCCCTCGGCGAGCAATTGCTTCACCAGGCTGATGGGCGGAGAGGAGCGAATATCGTCCGTATCGGGTTTAAAGGCCAGGCCCAGCACGGCGATTTTCTTGTCTTTGATCACCCAGAGAGCGCGGCGGACCTTTTCGACAAAACGCTGGACGCGCTGCCGATTGATGCGTTCCACTTCTTTCAACAAGGCAAAGTCCATCCCAGCCTGCTCGGAAAGACGAATAAACGCCTGAACATCCTTGGGCAGGCAGGACCCGCCAAAGCCGAGGCCGGCAGCCAGAAACTGCGGCCCGATCCGCGCATCCAGCCCCATGGCGCGCGTGACCTCTCGAACGTTGGCGCCCAGCGATTCGCACAGGTCCGAGAGTACGTTGGCGTAGGAAATCTTCAAAGCCAGGAAGGAATTGCAAGCATGCTTGATCAACTCCGCGCTGTTGATGTTGGTCACCAGAAACGACGGCGGCGCCAGCGCGGGGCAGGCGGCAGGATGCAGGGGGCAGTTGAATTTCCCCGCCAGGATCGGCTGGTAAACCTCCCGAAGCTGCTTTTCGGACGCGTCGTCGTCCACGCCCACCACAATCCGCTCCGGATGCAAAAAATCCCCGACCGCCGTCCCCTCGCGAAGAAATTCCGGATTGGAAGCCACGCGGAACGCCACGCCGCTTTTCCGCCCGTAAACGCTCAGCGCCTGTTTCAATTGCCGCCCCGTCTGCACCGGCACCGTGCTCTTTTCAACCACCAACTTCGGCGTTTTGGCTGCGGTGGCGATCAGCCGCGCAACTGCGTCAATGGCGGAAAGGTCAGAGTCGCCGGTTTCAAGCGGCGGAGTTCCAACGCAGATAAATACGACTTCGCTTGCGCGGACCGACTCCGCCGCGTCTGAGGTAAACTTCAGGCGGTTTTCGCGGCGATTTCTGGCAACCAGTTCGTCCAGGTACAACTCATAGATTGGAATTCCGCCATCGTTCAGCACGGCAATTCTGGCCGAATCCTTGTCAGTACACACCACTTCATGGCCCGCCTCCGCAAGGCAGGCGCCTGTAACCAGGCCAACGTATCCGCAGCCAATGACCGATATCTGCACCCCGAACCCCTTACCTGCGATGATCGCAAAACCGTCTATTGAGGATTGCAAAATGTGGGGACGCCGCTCGTTCGTAGCGCCGCCGTCCCGGCGGCACTTTTCAGGGCCGCTCCCGGTGGGCGGGACCGGCGCTACGGAAGCCCGTTAGTCTATTACGCAATCCTCACTAAATCAAAGACAATGTCATCCAACCCGATACGGCGGACAGGTCCGTCATTGGCCGAGGTTCAGAACAGCCGGTGAACTTCGTCCAGGCTGATCTTGCGGTAGTCGCGCACCACGTGGTCGGCGCCGGCCGCCCGCAGTATCTCGATGCGTCCGCCTGCAGCAATCCCCAGGCACTTCATCCCCGCCGATTTTGCCGCCTTGACTCCGGAAACAGCGTCCTCCACCACCAGCAGCTCGTGTGAATCGCGGTCCAGCCGCTGGGCGGCGCGCAAAAACGCCTCAGGATCAGGCTTTCCCTTGACAACGTCGTTCCCGGTCACCAGGGCATTGAAGCGTGGAAGGATCCCGAGAGCTGCCAGGGTGTCCCGGGCGCGCTCGAAGCTGGCGCTGGTGGCTACTGCCATAGGGATGCCCGCTGATTCCAACGTGCCAAGAAATTGCTCCACGCCGGAAATGGTCTTCAGGTCCCTTGTGGTCTTTTCATAAATCCTGTTCTTTCGCTGTCCGTACTCCCTGATACGTTCCGCGGAAAGGTCTCCCAGAAAGTGGCGGAGGATCTCTTCGCGCTTCCTGCCGTCCAGCACAAAATCGAGTTCCCGTTCCGTTACCGGCCTGTCCAGCGAGGCCAGGAACTGCCTCCACACTTTTTTGTGGACGGGGTGGCTGTCAATCAGCACTCCATCCATGTCAAAAATCACTCCCTTGCACGCGCTCCGGCACTTCATGTCGTCTCAGTCGAGGCCCGGCCAGGTTTTCTGCGCCAGCTTGAAGTTCTCGAATGTTCCGATGTCCAGCAGGTAGTCCGAGATAGGCCAGGCATACATTTTTCCGGCCAGTTTGGGCAGCACGTCAAAGCCCAGATCAGCGGGCCGGTTGTCTGGAATCCGCTCAAGCAAAGCCGCGTCGGCAATCATCAGGCCCGAAAATGCCAGACGGCCTGCCGGCGTTTTCGGCTTCTCTACAAAGCGCTGGATCAGGCCGTCGGCATCCACCTGCATAATTCCGCACCGTTCCGGGTCCGGGACTTCATACCCACCGAGCGTGGCAAGGCCCCGGCGCTCGCGGTGGAATTGCATCATCTGCCCGAGGCTGGCGTTGGTCAGCACGTCCGCATAGATGATCCAGAAGCAGCGTTCCCCTTCCAACCACTTGCGGTTGGCGAGGATGGTTCCCGCGCTTCCCAGCAGCACCGGCTCGTCAACCACCCTGGCGTTCACTCCGTTCCGGTGCGCTGCCAGATATTTCCTGACCTGCTCGCCGTGCGAGTGCGCATTGATCAGGACCTCGTCAATGCCGTGGCGGTGGCAAAGGTCGAGCCAGATGGCGAGCACCGGCACTCCCCGAACGGGCAAAAGGCATTTGGGAGTCTGGTCGGTCAGGGGACGCAGCCGTGTGCCGAGACCTGCGGCCAGAAGAAAAGCTTTCATGATGTTAGCCCGTGGTTGTTGCGTGGACGGCGGTTGGAACTCTTGCGCAGTGCGTTAAAGCAACGTGAATTTATATCCGGGATGCTGCATCCCTTTCTTGCCGGTGTAGCGCCGAGCTTCAACTTGGCTCGAGGGAACTTCTCGCTCGCGGGCTTTCCAGATACTTTCGACCCCAGCACGAGGGCGGCGATGACGGGCTACGAGTGGCAAGCTAAGACGGAGGTCGGTCTAGAGCAGCGGAACACCCTCAAGTTGCGCCGCCTTGCGTAAGTCCGTGTCAAGGGTTCCGAGAGGCAATTGGCGCCGATGAACCAGTTCTAAATACACCGCGTCATATACCGTAAGGCCGTGTTTTTCGGCGAATTGGAGGACCGTGGTTGCCTGAACTGCGGCGAGCGGCGGTTCCGTCTCGACGGGTAAGCGCACAAGCTCGCCCCAGAACTGCTCTGGCTGATCTGGCCTGATGCGCTTTCTACGAGCAGCAACCAGGAGGCCGTTGAGGATTTCAGTGGGCCAATGCGCAGGAACAACCATTCGATCGCCCTGGCGCAAACGCTCCAAAGCCCATCCGTCCAACTGTCGGCTTCGTCCTCGAAGCACCAAGCCAAGGCCGCTGAGGCATCCACAACGAAAGTGGGCATCAGTATTTGTGGCCTTCGTGGATGAGATCCTTCGTTCGAAGACCTGCAAGCATGTTGCCTTTGCGCAACTCACGGATTCGGTCTATGGCCGCGCGAACGGACTGAGCACCCTTCTCGCCCGTCGCGTCAAGCGCCTGCCTCGCCAGGATTTCTTGCACGTAGACTTCGACCGACACGCCATGCGCGCGGGCTTCGGCTGCCATCTTATCGGGCACTTTGATGGTTACTTCCATTTCCTTTGATTATACACGTGTAATGCCGAGCTTTGACTCGGCGCCTGCCCACCTGAAGGTGGGCGCTACATCTGCCAGTCTTCCTGGCGCGCTTAGGCGTCCCAGGCCAAGTCCATGGCGGTCCCTTTTGCCGTCGAGTAGGGAATAAATTGCCAGCTCCCACCGGCCGACTCGTCGCCGTCGATGAAAGGATCGTTCACGATCACCTGGGCCCCTTTGGAATCAAACCGAAAGGTCATCTCGCGCGCGCCTGCCGCGGAGAGGGCCCTGTTTACCGCCTCCTGGTGGGGCCGCTCGCAGTAGAGCAGCAGAAAACCTCCCCCTCCGGCGCCGGTGATTTTCCCTCCCACCGCTCCGTTCTCTTTTGCGGTGCGGTAGAGGGCGTCAATCTGGTCGCTTGAAATCTTGCCCGAAATCCGCTTCTTGGCCTGCCAGCCCTCGTCCAGCAGAGCGCCGAAGGTGTGGAGGTCTCCGTCCTCGAGCGTGGCCCTCATGCGGTCGGCCAGCGCCGCGATGGCGTGCAGAGGTTCAAGCGCCCGGCGGCTGTCATCGCGCGTTGCCCTCTCCTGCTCCTCGAGGATTGTCTGCGACTGGTGAGTAGCGCCCGTGAAGAAGAGCATCAGGTTCTCTTCCAGTTCGCGCAACAGCACCGCATCCAGTTCCACGGGTTCCACCATTACCGACCCGTTCCTCTCAAAGCGAATGTAGTTCATCCCGCCAAAAACTGCGGCGTATTCGTCCTGCTTGCCCACCGGATTGCCCAGGACGTTGCGCGCCATGTGAAACGCCCGCTCTGCCAGTTGATACTTTGAGAGGTCCAGATGCAGGTGGGTGGACAAGGCCTTCAGAACGTTCACGCAGACACTCGCGGAAGATCCCAGGCCGGTGCCGGGAGGAATTTCAGACGCCAGGAACAGGTCCACCGCCACGCTGCGTCCCAGGTCCTTCATCACCGCCAGGGGAATTTCCAGTTCGCTCCGCTCAAAGCTCATACCGGCAATGTTTTCCCACGTCTCAAGCGTTCGGAGGTCGGAGGATATTACCTGGACCTTGCCGTCATCCCTCTTTCTCAGCACGGTATAGAAATATTTGTTGATGGTCGTGCTGAGCACGGCGCCGCCGAACTGCTCGTAGTAAGCGGGCAGGTCCGTTCCTCCGCCGCCAAAGCTGATCCGGACAGGGCTACGGGTGATCAACATAGAGAACCTCCTCTGGGTGTGTTTCCGCCTGAACGGGCCATGGGGAGCGTCCCGCAAGCGGCCCCGGCCAGACGCTCTTTTTTCTCCACAACCGCGCCGCCAGCGTCCAGGCGGTCTGAAGGATGAGCGACAGGTCGAGAAATGGCGACCAGCGCACAATGTATTGCAGGTCATAGTGCGTTTTCTGTTCCGCCGAGTGCTGTTCGCGCAGCCCCTGGATCTGCGCCAGGCCGGTAATCCCCGGCCGGATCTTTAGACGCTGCCGCTGCCAGTCCGAGTAGTGCTTGACGCGCTCCGGCGGCTCCGGCCGCGGGCCCACCAGATCCATGTCTCCGCGAAGCACGTTCCAGAGCTGCGGCAACTCCGTAATTCCTAAATCAACGAATAGCTTTTCATACGCGGGCAGGACCGGCATTTCGCGGTCAACGTTCAAGCGGTACATCCCGAATGTCTTGCCATCCTCGCCACAGCGAAGTTCTTTGCGGAAAGCGCTGCCTTTACGAAGAATCAGAGCTACGGCCGCCACCAGGAGGGTGGGCAGCGTAGCCGCCAGCATCAGGGGAGCCAGCACGAGGTCCGTCAGACGCCGGACCGCCTGCCCGCCCGCCGGCAGGTTGTACTGGTCAATCGCAATCAGCGGCAGCCCGTCGAGTTCGGCCAGCGTTGGGCGCGAGATATAAAGCTCATACGCCTGAGGGACCACCAGGACGCCGATGCCAAGGCGCTCGCATTGCGCCACCACGTCCAGCGTCTGGCGGGCGGGATTGGAGATGGCCACAATAATCTCGTCAACCTTGTGCGCGGCCAGAAACCCCGCCACCTCGAGCGTCGGGACCCGCCGGGTCTGCTTCTCCGCCCCTCCCGCCACGCCATTCTCGGTGTCGGGGCACATATAGCCGACAATCTGCCAGCCCAGCTCCGGGTGACGGGCGATTTTGGTGGAAAGTTCTCGGGCGATCCTGCCGCCGCCCAGAATCGCGATGCGGCGCCCCAAGCCTCGATAGTGCTTGGAGCGGAGCGCCCGCCAGGCCAGGCAACGGATGGCGAGGAAGCCCCCAAGCGCCAAAACGGCAAAATAGATGAGCACCAGCCGCGAATGGTAAACGCGGGACAGGTAACCGTTCGCCAGAAGCAGCGCCATCAGCAGTACGACCCCGACAAACAGGTCGGAAAAGACGGAGCGGAAGGTCCAGCCGCCCTGGAACCCGTCCAGCTTCATTACCAGCGCCAGAAAGCTCCAGATGAGCACCGCGGCAATTGCCAATTCTCCGAACAACGAGAAGCAGGCCCACACGTCGCCCACGCTGAAGGTGAACCCGTAGCGCCACTCGTAAGCGAGATAGAACCCCAGCACAATCCACAGAATGTCCGCCGCGAGAATGAGGAAGGAGATTCTGCGGCTTCTTATAATTCCAAATTCACGAGTTGGTCTTGGCATGATTACTACTCCCGGAGCGGCAGGGCCTCATCATGATTTTCTGGCGGGAGCGCAAGTCACTGCGGCCGGGGCCTCAAGGATGGAAATTCTGCGGTTCGCTCGAGCCCGTTATTTATTCACAACGAGAGCGCCGCTGCTCCACGATGGTACTTTACGCATTGTCAGTAGGCGCCCTCGCCGCTGATGACAATGCGCGGTGTCTGGAGCAGAATTCCAAGGTCCATCTTCAGGCTCCAGTTCTTCACGTAAAACGCATCCATCGCCACGTGCTGATCGAATGACACGTTCTGCCGCCCATTCACCTGCCAGTAGCCTGTGATTCCCGGCCGCACGCTCAGCACCAGGCCCCCGCAACGGCCGTACCGCTTCAATTCCTCCGGTGTGCACATCCGCGGCCCCACAAGACTCATCTGTCCCCGCACGACGTTAATCAGTTGCGGCAGTTCGTCCAGGCTGTACTTCCTCAGCCACGCTCCAGTGCGAGTCACTCGTGGGTCGTTTTTGAGCTTGAAGTTCCGCTCGTACTGCTGGCGAAGTCCTGAATCGGCTTTCAGAACAGCCTCCGCATTGGTCACCATGGTTCGAAACTTGAAAGCATCAAACTCGCCGTTCTGCCCCACCACCCGCCGCCGGTAGAGAACGGTTCCGCCGTCGTCGAGCTTCACGCACAGAGCGATAATCAGGAGCGCAGGCGAGAGCAGGACCAGCCCGGCCATCGCTCCAACAAAGTCCAGCGCATTTTTCAAAGCCCGCTGCAACGGTTTGGCTGCGGGGCCGTAGCGCTTTTCCATGCCAGGGGAAACTGCCTCCACGGCAGCCGCATCTTTCCCCGCCTCAACAGAAGGCGCGTTGGTTTCCGGGCGGGCAATCGAAGAGTTCCCCATCAGCCGTCGCCTCCTGCTCCGCCTGCGGGAACCTGCGCCAAGTCGCGCGCTTCTCTTCGCTGTGACCATCCGCCGGACTCTTCCTGGAATTCGGCCAGACGGCCCGCAGCAAATTTCACAAACTCTTCCTTAAATCTTTCAAGGCTGAATCGCTGCGCGCTGGCACGGATGAATTCCGGGCTGAACGACGATTCGGCCTCTTCAAATCTGACGATGGCGCCGGCCAGCGATTCCGCTGTCTGCTCCGCAAACAAAATTCCTGTGGCTGACTGAGCGCCGGCGTCGTCCGCAAGCCCGATCACGGTCTCGACTGCTCCGCCGCGTCCGTAGGCAATCACCGGCCTTCCAAACGATTGTGCTTCCACCGGCGCGATTCCAAAATCCTCCTCTGCCGGGAACAGGAAGGCCCGGCAGCGCGCGTAGCACTCTCGCAACGAATTTTCGTCCAGCTTCCCGAGAAACCTGATGGTGGGGCCAGCCAATTTTCGCAGCCGATTGTATTCCGGCCCCGTGCCCACAATCCGGAGGCGGCGTCCCAGCCGGTTGCAGGCATCGATGGCCAGGTCCAGGCGCTTATACGGCACCAGCCGACTGATCGCAAGGTAGTAGTCTTCCCTCTCGTCTGACAGGTAACCCTTCGATACGTCAACGGGCGGATAAATCACCGTGCTTTCGCGCCTGTAATATTTCTGAACGCGCGCGGCGACGTAATCCGAGATGGCGGCAAAGTAATCCACGCGGGCCGCCGTGCTCACGTCCCACTGCCGGGCGTAGTGGGCCGTCAGCGAGAAGGCCGCGCGCGCCAAAGGATTCATCTTCTTCCGGTACTCGTGGTACATGTCCCAGATGTAGCGCATGGGGCTCAGGCAATAACAGATGTGGCAGGCCCGTGGAGAGGTCAGTACGCCTTTGGCCGGCCCGGATTCCGAGCTGATTACCAGGTCGTAGCCGCTCAGGTCAAACTGCTCCAGGGCATACGGAAACAGCGGAAGAAAGTGCCGGTACCAGCGCCTTGCACCGGGTATGCGGTCCACAAAGGAAGTGGTCCATTTCCGTCCCCGCAGCGAGGGCGGAATGGCTCCGTCCCTCACCACCAGCGCGTAGAAGTCGGCTTGCGGGAAAATTTCCCCGATCGCCTCCAGCACCTTTTCCGAACCGCCATAACCGGAGAGCCAGAACTGCACCACGGCCACCCGCAGCCGGCTCATCGTTTCGGCAGGCACGCCAGGTCTCGCCATCGAATCCATCACTGTCCCCGATTCCCCTATTCGGTCCATCACACTCCAAACTTTAAGATGCCAGCACGCGTCGATAGACTTCCAGGTGCTTCCGCGCGCACTCTTCCCAGGTAAATTTCGCCGCCTGCCTCAGCCCCTTCTCGCCCATCTCGGCCCGCCGCGCCGGTGAGTCGAGCACCCGCTCGATTGCGGCCGCCATGTCCTCCACGCTGTAGGGATCAAAATATTCCACGGCGTCGCCGCCCACCTCCGACAACGAAGCCGCGTTCGAGCATACCACCGGCGTCCCGCAGGCCATCGCCTCCGCCACTGGCAAGCCAAAGCCCTCCGAAGTCGACGGCATCACCACTAGCTCCGCCGCTGCATACAATTGGGGCAGCAGATTCTCCGACACCCATGGAATATGCCGTACGGCCCCGGTGATCCCGAGTCGGGCGCAGTCGTCGAGCACACCTCGCCTTCGCTTCCGGTCGTCGCCCGCCAGCAGCAGCGCGTGGTTCATGTGCCCTCGCGAGCGCAGCAGCGCAAAGGCGCGTAGCAAGGCTCCCAGGTTCTTATGCGGTTTGAGGCTGCCCACATACAGCAGGTACGGTCGGCTGATTAGGAGAGCGTTCTCCACGTCATCCGCTGCCTTTTCGCGGTCCAGCAGCCGGAACTGCGGTCCAAGCCCAAGATAAATGGCGCTTACTTTTTCTGGTTTCACACCAAGCCGCTCGACAATCCGCTGCTTTGAGTGCTCTGAGTCTGTAATCACCTGCAGGGCCTTTTTTGCTGCGATTTTCAGCATGGGCCGCGAGTAGAGCCAGGCATTGGCAGAATTGCGGTATCCCGGCTCGGTCACGTGGGTCAGGTCGTGGATCGTCACGACCATTGGCCCTCGATAGAGCGCAGGCACATTGTAGTGCGGCACGTGCAGCAGGTCCGACCCTCGCGCCGCCGCAGGAATCTGAATCTGTTCCTTCAGCGTGTAAATGGGCGCGTCCACTACCCGAATCTCATCGCACAGTCCGGAAATCGCGTCTGCCGCCTCAGCCCGCACAATGGCGCTGATACGCATTCCGCCGTTCACGCCCCGCATCGCCCGCAGCAGGTTCAGCGTGTACGTTCCAATCCCGGCCTTCCAAATTCGCGCATCAATTGTCAGCCGTGCTTTCACTCCGTTCGCCGCTGCCTGCTCCGGCCGCGTGGCAGCACCTTCCCTTTCCAATATTTTCGCGTGCGAAACGTCGCCGGTAAGAATCGTCATGCCACCCCCTTTGCGCACCGCTCGAGAATCGACCTGATCATGCGCCCGCTGCGCTCTCGTGAAAAGGTGCGGGCGTGCGCTTTTCCTGCCTCAGAATGTTGCGCCCGGTACGGCGGGTCGCAGGCCAGCCTCTTCATCGCTTCTGCCGCCTGGTCTGGCTCAGTATTGGAAACGCACAACCCGGCGGGGCCCGCAACCTCGGCAAGAGAGGTTGAATCACTGACAATGGCGGGTGTCCCCGTGGCCATCGCCTCCAGCGGCGGATAACCGAAACCTTCGTACTTTGAAAGCAAGACCAGCGCCGTGGCGTTCCGGTACAAAAAAAGAAGCTGAGCGCGAGAGAGGCCCGAATAGACATGAAGCCGGTCACGAACCCCGAGGCGCACTGCCACATCTAGAATCTCCGCAAGACATCTCCGGTCTCTGTCGTCTGTGATGCCTAGGACGCAGACCAGTCTGTGGCGAACATCACGGCGAATAGCAGCGAACGCCCGAACCACCATTTCGAGGTTCTTATTCGGTGACAAACGACCGACAAATAGAAAAAAAGGCCCGTCCTCGTGATCCTGCGGAGGCAGATCGGGAAGGTGGGAGAAAAACACCGGATCGACCCAGGGGTAGACCACCTCGATCCTTCCCTCAGGCAACCCGTAATGTCTCCTTAGATCGTTCTTAGTATGTTGTGAATCGGCTATCACACAACGGGACGCCCTAAGTACCCAAGGCAAGACGTATCTGAAATAGGTGCTCCATCGCGATCCTGTATCTGGGAATAGCAACGGGATAATATCGTGAACAACGACCACCTGCGGACAAGTTGGGACAACCATGCCTTCGGGCAAAGTACACAACAACACTTGTGCCCGATCAAGCGCCACACAGAGCGGGAGCGCGGCTTGGCACCACGCCGTCACGCGCAGCGTGTTCCCCACGGTACCGTTTCCCGCCCGCAAGGGTGACGGGATTCGACGCCTCGTGGCGTTGCCAGCCCAGTGAGATTCAAGCTCGTCCGACGTATAAACGAGAACCTCGTGACCTGAAGCGGAAAGCTCCCCGATGATAGACCGCGTATATGTGGTTAAACCATCGGACCTCCCACCGAGGAAGGCTGCGTTGATTCCTATTCGCACTTGTGTACGTCTCCCGCTGCCGGTTTTCCACACCTCGCCAGCGCCCGCCGCGTTCGTGGCCCCTTCCGGAGTCGTCCACTGACAGTCAGAAGCGCCAGCAGCATCCAGAACAACGTTCCGAAGGGCGGGCTAACCTCAAAGAGGAAATCGACCAAGCCGTGGATAAGCACAGTGACCATGGCGGCGAAACACCCGAAGGCCAGGGCCATTTCAAAGGGCTCTGAGGCTGACTTCATTTGACGTCGAGCCTCACGGAGCGCAAGAACGATCAGCCCAAAGAATGCAAACGAGCCAACAACCCCCGTTTCGGAAAGCAACTGAAGGTAGATGTTATGGACTTCGTAAACCCCGCTTTGCATCCACGATAGGTTGAGGTAGCTACCATATGCGCCGACGAAATTTCCCCAGCCAATCCCCCAGATAGGCGATTGAATGAAAAAATGCCACGCGGTTGTCCATAGGAGCAATCGCGTTCCTACGTCGTACCCTACCAGGCTGACAGTGTGGACAGGATTCAGGAAACTTCTAGCAACAAAAAACGCGATTGCGAGAGCCGCAAGGCCACCGAGCCAAATGAAGCGTCTGGCAAATCCCCTGAACAGCCAGAAACCTGCGAGCCCTCCCACACACCCAAAGGCGACAAGGCCGCCGACGCTCCCAGTGAAAAGCAGCGTCAGGGTGCCCAACGCGAGCGCAAGTGCCCCCGCCTGCCTAAAGCGCCTCCCGACAGGCAAAATCGAGCAGGCTAGGGCCAACGGTAGGATGAGGTTAAGGTAACCCGCAAGAGAGTTTGAGTAGTTGAGCAGCGAGGGTATCCTGCCGTCCCAGGGGGGAAGCTCTGGGCCACGAGGATTCAGGTACAGCCAGAGCGAAGTGTAGCCTCCAGCTAGCCTTTGGATGGCGCCGTACACAGCCAGGAGGACCACAGAAGATAGCAACACGGCGACCGCTCTCTTGACCCGTCGCTTCGAATCCACCCAGGCCAGCAAGAAAAGGTAAAATGCGACGTACGAGAGAAAGCGGTACAGGTTGTGTACAGAATCCCGCGTCACCCCGTTAGTGCCAAAAAGGATTGAGGCCAATGCCGCTGCGGAAAACAACAAAGTAGCGCGTGTCATCCGTGGTTCCCAAAGCTGCGCAAAGCAAAGCTCCCCGCGCCAGAAACAACCGAAAAAGAACCCCCCTACGGTGGCGAATCGAGCCGCCGTCGCCACATCCCCAACTGGTGAACCGGGTCCGAGGGTCCAGCCCATGGGCAAGAAAAAGATCACGGCGAACAGAAATAGTTCGCACCCGACTGCGGAAAGGGCCAAGACAAGGATCGCTCCCGCCACCGCTACGGTCCAGTGAGCTGTGACGAAGAGAGCCGCGGAGACACCCGCAGCCAGGCCGAGCAATGCCGGGAAAGTCCACTCAGGGACGCGACCGAACCATGTGTAAGGCACTCTACCGTCAAGATGCGATTGCAAGTTTCCTGCCTTGAACCACTGCAATCCCGGGGGAATCCCCAAAGTAAACGAGGACAACTAAAGCTCGCCTGCCCAGCCATCCGAACGGCCTAAGCCGGGCTGCCTCGCTCCTGCCTCCAAGTTGCCGCAAACTGGCAGAGCGCCTGCGCCTGGTAAAGGTAGGCCAGAAAGGCAAGCACACACATCGTTCCGACCAGAAGTGGAGGCGCAAAATGCCCGCCCACCAGCAGAGCCGCCAGGAGCACCAGAAAGGCGAACGTGGTGCGCACAGCGTGCGAAGGCACAGGCACGGACCCCATGGTTTTGCGAATCCAGAAAATGTTCTGGAGCAACAGGGTCGCCTCGGTGACAAGTGTGGCCGCCGCCGCTCCCTTCCAGGAGAAAAACGGAATCAGGACCAGATTGGAAATAAGGTTCACCGCAAGGCACACCGACGAGGTGGACGTAAACACCTTCTCGCGGCTTGTGGCTAGCAATCCCGTATTCAACGCGAAGTTGATGTACATGGGAACGATGGCCCAGATCAGGATCTCGATCGCCAGCGCCGACCCGGCATAGCGCGGCCCAAGCAGCATATCCACTGCCGGCCCGGCAAAGGCCACCGTCCCAAGCACCGCCAAATACCCGACACTCAGCAGCAGCCCCATGGCCCGTTCCAGCCGTTGTTTTTCGGCTGCGCCCCACGTATCGCGAGACAGGCTTGGGAGGATGCTGAATAGCACCCCGTAGGGGATCAACCGCAGCGCGCTCAAGGCCCGATAGGCAAGGCCGTAGATGCCCGTTGCAAAATCGCCGGCCAGCTTTGACAGCAAGACAACATCGATTCTGTCGTACATCGTCGTGGCCAGCGGGTAGTAGTTGAAAACGAGCGTCTTCGTCACGAGCCCACGCCACGACAACCATTTCCGCTGCGCCTTGCCCGTCACAACCAAGAATGTCAGCGCCAGCATTGCGGCGGCAATTGCCGCCATCAGCTCCGTTCCCACCACGAAACTGACGCCGCCGCTCCCTCGGACCAGCAGCCAGCCGCCACCAGCTACCAGTACAACTCCCACCGTGAGATCGATGAGCAGAAAAGACCCGTAACGACAGACGCCTCGAAGCACCCCCTGAACACACTCGCTTGCGGCCCGCGGGATGAGCGTTGCAAACATTACGGCTGCCCACGACAGGACCGCACCGGGATACCCGAGGAGCCACAGCACGCCGAGCGCGGCCATAGCCAGAGGAGCCGCATACGAGGATCGCAGAAGGATTAACTGGATTCCCGCGCGCCAGCCGAGACCCTCATCTTTTGCCGTCTCGCGGGTAAGGAAATCGACGAAGCCGGCGCCTCCCGCCACGGCAACCATTTCCAGTACAGCAAGAACCAGGACATACACGCCGAAGCGATCTGGCCCGAGCGCTCGCGCCGCCGCCAGCATGAAGATTAACCTCAGCCCGAGGCGAGCGAATTGTGAAACAGTTAGGAGAGCGGCATCCCTGAATTTCGGATCCCGCGCCGACGAATTTGCAACCACCTCGATATTACTTTCAGAAACACTCACTCGGGCCTGCCCTTCTCCCGAATCCCGCACGATTACACTACGGAAGCAGCAGTTGAGGGTGCCTGACTGCGCACCAGTTGCAAATCCGACTCAACCATCATGCGGATGAGTTCCTCGAAGCCGACCTGCGGTTCCCAGCCCAGCTTTTCGCGGGCCAGGGCCGCGTTGCCGCAGAGATGATCGACCTCGGCCGGCCGCAGAAACTTGGGATCAATTTCCACGTACTCCTGCCAGTCGAGCCCGGCGGTCGAGAAGGCGATTTCCACCAGTTCCTGCACGCTGTGAGTTTCCCCGGTGGCGATGACGAAATCGCAGGGCTCCGGCTGCTGGAGCGTAAGCCACATGGCCTGCACGTAATCGCCGGCAAAGCCCCAGTCGCGCTGCGCGTCCATGTTGCCCATCCGCAGCCGCCGCGCCAGCCCGCACTTGATGCGCGCTACCTGATAGGTGACCTTGCGCGTGACGAACTCCAGGCCGCGACGGGGCGATTCATGGTTGAAGCAGATGCTGGCGCAGGCGAACATCCCATAACTTTCGCGGTAATTGATGGTGATCTGGTGGCCGAAGACTTTTGCCGCGCCGTACGGGCTGCGCGGATAGAATCGCGTTCTTTCTGTTTGCGGCGTTTCGTGGACCTTGCCGAACATCTCCGAGCTCGACGCTTGCAGAAATTTCGCCTTTGGGCAATGCTTGTGCAGCGCCTCGAGCATCCGCAGCACGCCGAGGCCCGTGACGTCGCCGGTCAGCACCGGCTGCGTCCACGACGTCGGAACGAAACTCTGCGCGGCCAGGTTGTAGACCTCGTCCGGCTGGATTTCCCGCACCAGGTTGTCGAGCGACGACTGGTCCGTGAGATCGCCCTCCACCAGTTGCAGCCGCTCAACCATCGGCCCGATCCGGTCGAACTTCTCAACGCTGCTCCGCCGCACTAGGCCGTACACCTCATACCCCTTGTCCAGCAGCAGCTCGGCCATGTAGGACCCGTCCTGCCCTGTGATGCCGGTGATCAACGCTCGCATTGTTCCTCCTGAAGTGAATTAAGCCTCGATATGTAGGCTATCGAGTGTCCGCGCCCCTCAAAATGGGACGTATGGGACTTTTCCCCCCAGCTTTTGTATAATTTGTAAATCGCTGATAATGCTTTACTTCCAGATACGCCTTTTGAGCTGTTCATTGGTTTATGTCTGTTTCTGACACAGCGTGTAAATCTTGCGCTCAGGCACGCTCCAACGAATCGGCGGCAACATCAACCAACACCGACCGCTGGATCAGGTCGATTGACAGCACCACTCTAACCGTACCCTGCCGTCGCACGAGTATCCCCTGCCGGCCCGCCAACGGACCTGCCGTGATGCGGACCCGAGATCCCTCGGTCAAATACGGATGCGGCCAGGCAGCAACACCTGCAGCGAGCGCTTGCCGCAGGTCCTCAACTTCCCGGTCTTCGAGCGCCGCAGGAACGCCATTGAATCCCACCAGCCGCACCACTCCCGGAACCTTAAGAACCGGTAGCCGGTCTGCCAGCGAGAAGCGAGCAAACGCGTAGCCGGGAAACAGCGGGAGTTCCACTCTATGCTCCCCGTTTTTCCAGCGCCGTACGGTTTGATAGAGCGGGAGAAACGTCTCCACGCCTTTGCCGTGCAGTTGTTCGGCGACCGACTTCTCGTGCCTCGAGCGCGTGTACACCGCGTACCAAGATGTCCTGAAGCTTTCGGCTGGCGTCGCTTCGCCTTCTGCAAAGGGGTGCCCGCGTAGCCGTTGCGATATGCCTGCCGCCATAATTGCCTTGTAGCTCCGCCCCGTCACTTCGCTGGGTTTCTGTGACCTAACCCTGTTCCAATTGGTGTGGTGCAACTGCAGCACTAATTTCTTTTTGCTTGTGCGTCTTCGGGCTCGCCTTCGCCCGGAGGCGCGTTTGCTTTCCGGCGAAATTTTCGCCGCACCCAATCCGTTGACATACTCGGCAGCGAACCATTTCCAGAGTTCCACGGCAGGCTGCCACGAACGGAAGACCAAACCTCAATCGCCACCGCTTTACGCGGGTCGTTCGAAGGAGTTGCCTGCCAGACCGCCCCTGCAAGGACCGAGGCGATGGCGCCGATGGCGGCCAACACCAGCCCAAGCACCATAATCAGCAGGTGAGGAGGAAACGATCTTCTCTGGGGCACCTGGGGCTGGTCCAGCACCTTGACACTCGGGATTTCTTTGGCCTCCTGCACCTTCGCCAGTTCGTCCTGTTTGGTCAGGGTCTCAAAGATGGCCTCCTGCACTTTGGCGCGGCGCAGCAGGTCGGCATACGTCACCCCGAGCAGCGGCAGTTCGCGGAGCGACGGGTAGAGTTGTCCGGCTGAACTGGTCTCGTTGGCGCCTTTGCCTGCGATGTTCCGCAGAGAGTCACGCAGCTCATTGACTCGCGCCTGCGCGGCCCGCACTCGCACGTTGCTGTCCGTATAAATCTGCTTCAGGCCCTGCAGTTCTGACTCGGCAGCAATCAACTGTCCCTGCAGGCTGGCCGCCGACACCACCATTGCCCTGCCCTGGGCTGGAACATCAATGGCGCCCTTCTGGCTCGCAAACTGGCTGAAGTTCTTTTCGGCGTCTTCAAGGTCAGCCTTTACCTGGGTCAGACGCTGGTCGAGGAAGACTCGCTCGCGGTGTGCAGAAGAAGTGCTCAAGTGGGTCACCACCCAGTTCAGTTGATCGACATATTCCTGCGCCATCGCCTCTGCCCGCTTCGGGTCGTGATCGGTGACGCTGATGGTGATGATTCCGCTTTGCCGATCCTCAGAGATGTCCGTCTTTGACGCCAATTTTTTTCGTGCGGACTCGATGTAGCGATTACCGTAAAGTTTTTGCAAGTTGAATTTTCGGATCAGGTCGTCCTTGACCGTATCGCTTTTCAGAATTCCGATAAACAGGGCGCCGTTGGTTTTCATCCCCATCGCGTTTTCCGCCAGCCCCGCCAGGTCTTCGCCCACCCGGGAGCTCAGGGCGGTGAGCATCGCGGTCCCGGAAGTCATTGACTGATCAGGAGGCATCAGTTGGGCGGTAGACTGGTATCTGTTTGGGATCAGAAATGCGACCGCCGTAGCGACCACGAGCCCCGCGATTGCTGCCCGAGCCACGAAGCGACGGGTGTTCCAGAGCAGCCGCACACGGGCTGCCGTGCGCTCGCGCGCCTCCCGCATCGCCACTTCATCAATGGCCTCGATGACGAGTTCTTCCGGAACGTAAGTCCGCTCGCGACTCAGGGCCGTTTCAGTCCGGCGATCGCTCAAGCACGACTCCCTTCAAAAGCCTGGGCATCGACACTTCTGTTCAATGCACCCGCCAGCGCGGCCAGTAAGTGAACTGGACCGAAGAGGTGAAATTTGAGGTCGGCCCCGGCCGCAGCACCGGAAAGTCCCACTTCTCATACTGCAGGGATGCCGAGACGCTAAGTTCCCGTCCCAGCCAGAAACTGGCTTCGACCCCGCCGTCATCCACTTTTCCACCGTAAGGAACAAACTGGTGACTCACTTGCTGGTGTCGGTAGCGGAACCGAAGGTAACTGCGCGGGCTGTGCCAATAAGTCAACCAGGCTTGCTCGCCCTGTCCATCACGCCCAACCCAGCTTCCGATGAGGTTGCCATCATTCGTATAACCGTTCCGATAGCGGGTGTTGGAATAATAGAACCCGCAGCAGAGGTTGTTCGTCGCATTACCAATCGGATTGTCGGTATAAATGCCTTCAAGGCGTAGATCAATCTTCGGCAACTTCGGCAGATGGGGAAAATACAGTCCAGCACTGTTTGCCGACCGGTCAAAATAGGCGACCGGCGAAATTTCATCGTCCGTAAACGAATCCGTGTAGAACGTAACCCAGTTCCTCAGGCCCGGAAGGCGGTAGGTCATATCAAATCCCGACCTCCTGTCACCCGGATCAATTCGAGGGCAAACCGCGCTGATCTCAAAGCACCCCGGTGTGCCGTTGCCGGTCGAGAACACGCTGCGTAAGAATGTTTTCGCGGTAAACGGCACCCCGGCGCCCGCAAACAGTGCTGTGCTTGAAAACCCGAACTCCAGGTTGGGTGTCGGCTTAAAGCTGATCCGTTCCCCATGAATCATGGGCTGGTCTGAAAGCGCTTTGCCCCACTCGCCAATCAGTCCAGTTGGTGCGCCATAAACAAATTCCTGGCCGCTGAGCCGTCCGACAAACAGCTCCGCCCGCATGGGGCCCAGCCACCCGAAAATGCTCGGCAGCTTGAACGGAGTGACCCTGCTCAATCTCAGCATGACCATCGGCGCGGCGTTATCGCTGAACATCATCGAGCCGCCCTCGGCGGGTCCCCACCAGAGACTCTGCTTTCCAAACGAGAGCTGCCAGTCCTCGATGTTCATCGCTACGTAGGCGTCCATGGCGTGGAAACGATCCACGGAAGGCGAGAACTGGGATGGCGGTAGCGGGAGACCATAATCAGCGCTTTGGATGAACTGCCGCGCCGACAGCGGAAGTGTCGGACCCGCCGGAGCATGTTGGTATTCGCCCCTCAGATAGGCCGTGAAGGGCCCCGAAGAAGCCCAACCCGAGACTCCCGTCACGCTGTTGAATCCCTCGCCATACGGCCGGCCGAAGTCATTGGTGATCGTCTGGCCAAAGTGGTAACCGTCGGTGAGCGGCTGGCCCGAAATCCCACTGAACCGTGTATAGACCGACTCGAACTCGGCGCTCAGGTTGCGGCCACCGCCCAGCAGGACGAGGTCCGGTGCAAATTCTGCTTCAAGGCTATTGATCAGGCGGTCCAGTACGGGCCGGTCATTTTCCTGTGCACTCTGGGTGTCAGCCGCCTCTTGCACCAGACGCGCGCATTCAAGCCGCGTCCATGGCCGCATGCCGAGCATGGCCGTCTGCACGTATCCCCTCGCTTCCAGCCGCGCGAATGCCGGATACACCCAACTGTCCAGTGGCACGTAGGGTGAACCCATGTGTCCTGGATCACGGAAACGTTCTGCATCGCCATCGCGGCTCGGCATCTGCCAGCTTCCGCCCCAGATTGCGGGATCATGGTGCGCATGATAAACGTGCTGGGCAATCAGGTAGCCGAGAACGCTGCCCACCAGCACGTCCGACGGAAAGTGCTCTTTGCCTGTCACACGGGAAGCGCTGATGGCCGACGCCAGGCCGTAGGCAAACAATCTGGTCAGCGGGCCAGGATATTCATGCGCCAGGACGCCCGCCGTCGCCCACGCAGCCGTCGCGTGCTCCGAAGGAAACGAATTTCCGCCTTGCCGGAAACTCCCTTCGGCATTGGCGACGTAAGGGCGCTCACGGCCGGCAGCGCTTTTGATAGCAGTTGTGGCCAATAAACTGCCGATGACGGCCTCACCGCTCAACAGGCCCGTTTCGCGCATGTGCTCGTTGTGGCGGAGCTTTCCCAACAGGTAAAGCCCGCCCGCTCCGCCGAGCAGCGTAGCAGCTCCCATATTGGAGAATGTCCGGCTGTTGCTGATCCGTGTGGGATCGGTCGAAAGATGCCGGCTGACGTCAGTGTCGGTAACAAATAGCGCAGCCGCCAGTCCCCCAAGCGGCACCAGCCAGTCAGCATCGCGCAAGCGAACATGAAAGGGGCTGGTCCAGATGGCTTTCTGGTCGCCGGCCATGTGTTTCACCAGGGGAAGCCCCAGGCCATTCTGGTATTCGGTCGAGTCTGGAACTGGCTGTCCGTCTTTTTTCTTGTGATGTCCCCACCAATCAACCTGCCGGTGCGGACGGCGGACAGGCGTCACGCTCGGGACCGCTGCTCCTGCGCTTCCAGGACTGGTCTGTGCAGGACCCGGAACGGAAATCGTCGCAATGGCACATATAAGCATCATCAGCTTCTGCAAAGGCGCTCCAATTTTCCTCACTAGGGAATCAGCGCGGCGACGATTGCTGTCGAAGACGCCACCTGGCTGATTTGAAGCAGGTTCTTCCAGAACAGTGAACCACCGATGGGCTTTTCGGGGACGACGATTGTGTCACCTGGGCCGACGCGCGCCGACAGGACATCACCGCGCCACCAGCCGTTCCCACTGCCGCTCACCACGGACCCATCGGACCGCACAACGAAGATCGCGCCCTTATTCCCCAGGTCGGTGGCGCCCCCTGCGCGCCTCAGATACCAACCCGCCGTCCGATCAGGCTCGTAAGTGATAGCGTTTGAGTTGTACACCTGACCCGTCACGACTACGAAGTCGGGACGCTTGGGAATCATCAAAGTATCGCCAGCCTGCACCTGGACGTCGTCCTGAGAATTTGCAAACGCTTTTAGATCTGTCCTCAGATGAATGACGAGGCGGCCTGTAACTGGAGCATTTTTTAAGGCGGCGAGGACCTGCTGCTGCTGTTGTAGTGCGGCGCTTTGCAAAGCCGCCGCCTCCGAGGCGGTGGAATTTATTGACACCTTCACGTTGGTGGCGCTTTGCTCGACCTGCTGGATGAGTTCATTCCGGCTCTTCTCCTGCAGTTGCTTCACTGAAATCCGTTCAAGAATGGCAGCGGTTGGATATGCTGTCGGCAGGAACCCGCCCGCCCGCTCCAGCACTGAACTGAGCCGCTCGCCGGGAGCGATCCCGTAAGTTCCAGGGTGTCTGACCTCACCCCGGATCGTGATTGACGCCCCGATGTCCTTCCAGGCAGGAATCTCCTTGACGGTCAACAAATCGCCGTCCTTTAACACAGGGTCCCGTCCATTGGTTCCGCTCAGTGCCGCTTCCAGGTTGATCTCCTGATGCTGGTCTGTTCCGGCCCCGGAGCTACCAGCAGCGTACCGGGTCAAATCGGCCGTTTGGCGGTCGGCGCTCCGCTTTAATCCGCCCGCCAGTCCAACCAGATCACTGATTCTGAGGTTTGCCGTCAACGGAAAACGCCCAGGCCGCACAACTTCGCCTTCCACGTAAACGCTGGGAGGGTCGGCCCTCAGGGGATTCCGTTGGACCATGATGCGGTCACGCGACTCGAGCAGCACGTTTTGGCTCGGCTCTCCTTCGAGCGCTTCCTGCAAGTTGAGGCTCCTGATTTCCAGCTTGCCGTCAGGCAGATTGCGAACCAGTTGAGCGGAGCCGAGAGAGGCGTCCGGAGAAACGCCGCCCGCCTGATAAATGGCGTCCCTTACGCGAACCACTCCCGAGGTCCGGTACGTCCCGGGATTGCGCACGTCGCCGCCCACTGTTACGGTCGGGGCAAAATTAAAATCGAACCGGCTGAAGATCCTCACCGTATCGAGCGGGTCCAGCTTCGGAGAAGATTCGGGATGAGCCAGGGCTTCGGACAGATCAAAACTTTCGACGCTTGGAGAGTAGTCCGGCGCCCGCAAGCGGATGATTTCGGCGTAATGTGTCGCGGGCTCGGGCAGCAGGTCCGAATAAGACGAAACCAAATCGCTCAGCCGCATTCCGGGGTGAAAGGAGTAGCGTCCGGGGCGCAGTACGTGCCCTTCAAGATAAACCGCGTCCTCGTTGTAGGGCGCTATGGGGAAAATGCGGACGACGTCGCCGTCATGAATGCCGAAGGATTCGAGCTTCTGGTTAATCTCCTCCGAGCCTTTCGGGTTCTGGATATTAAGGCTCAGCATCGTCCGCTTCTCGTGGGCTTCCACGCGCTGGACCTCGATGTGGCGCAGAGTCGCGGTGGGAAGAATCCCGCCGGCCAATTGAAGCACCTGGGCCAGCGTCGCTTCTCCGTGGAGCTCATAGATGGCCGGGCGACGGACGGTGCCCTCCACAGTAACTTCCGGACCCACTGGCGGCACGAGAATTGTGTCGCCGTTCTCCAGCCTTTCGAGGTCTGAGCGCACTCCGTGCAATAGCAGGTCGTAGAGGTCCACGGTCTGGACGAGTTCCTTGCCGCGGTAATGTTTGACCATTCGCAGTGAACCGTCTTTCACCGGCCCGCCGGCGGCAATCAGCGCGTTCAACGGCGTCGAGAGCGAACTGATGTCATACGCGCCCGGGTTTTTGACTTCGCCCACCACATAGACGCGAACGGTGCGGAGCCTCACCAGGCTGACGTCGGCAGAGACGTCTCGAAACTGCGTTCGCAGCGCCTGCTGCACTCTCTGCTGCACGGCGCTCATGGTTTCTCCACTCACCATGAGCGGTCCGACCTCCGGCAGCGTCACGCGGCCTTCGCGGTCCACCACGCGATACACGCGCGACGACACGCTGCCCCACGTATTGATGGTCAAGGCATCTCCCGGACCCACCACGTAACCCGGTCCGGCGGGCAGGTCCATGGGAAGCTCTCCCGTATCCCGTGCGGGGGCGTTTTCGAATACGTCCAGACCGAAGCGCTGAAGCTTCGGAGAATGAGGGGACACCTGTTCATAAAGGTCGTAGAGCGAGGGAATGTCCGAATAGGGATTCGCGCGGTGGACAACTTGCGGTTGCGGAGCTTCCTGCTGGTAGGTTTGCTCCGTTTGGCGGTCATCCGGGGAAGGCCGCAGGAGACGTGACGGAGATCTCTCCCCGGGTACCGTCGCCTGCATCATCGACGGTCCGCCGAATTCCTGCCCCATTTGCATGCGTCCGAAGCTGCCCCCAGGCTGCTGCATCGTGGACAGCGACGGGTAATTCGCAAACGCTGCAAGGCCGCTTGAGTCCTGTCCGTAACCGGAGACGCCGCCCACCCCGCCCAGGTCCTCCAAACCGCCGAGGCTGCTCTGGTCTCCCATATTAATCGCATTCAAAGAACCCAGCGGCAGCGTAGTGCCCATCGCGCCGAGGGAGTTCGGGTTCGATTGCAGGTCCAGAGTCTGGTTGGCCTGGCGCATGTTCAAAAGCTGGTTGTCCGGGTTGTTCAAGCCGGGTTGGCCCTGCGGTGAGCGGAGTATGGGACCCCACTGGGGGAGGGCAGGCGCCTGCTGGGGTTGCAGGATCATTTCCCTTTGCTGGTTGCCGGGCGGAACTTGCTGGTAGGCGGGATAAGTCTGGCCCGGAAACGTGTAACCAGTCGGGACCTGCTGGGTGGGCATCAGCTCCAACCGCCTTTCTGCCGCCGCGAATTGAAGCTGCTGCTCCCGGCCAATTTTCGAATTGGGGTTGACCTCCGGCGTCAGATAGCCGTAACTCTGCAACATGAGGGTGGCTACCGCGCGGAACTTAAGGTCAGTGTCAAGGCGCTCGTAGATTCCCTCCTTGCTCATCTGTTGTTCATCTACCATCTGGCCGTGGTCGGCGGCATCACGCGCGATCCAGTGCTGCAGTTCCACCAGAAGCCCCGGTTGTCCTTCCAGCACCTTTTCGATGTCAGGGGCGGACGCAGCCACGTAATCCAGGTTTTGGCGGGCAAGAGCGGACAAAGGCGTTGCTTCGACGGCCTGTTCGGGTTGCCCGTCCTGCTGCGTGCGCTGTGGCGCGTCCTGCTTTTGCTGCGCGATCAAGGCCGGGCACATTAACAAAACGCTCAGCGCCAGCAGCGCCGCGCTCCCGGCGAATCGCGGGTAGCGGTCCAATACCAATTGCCTGATTCTGAAGCGGACACTCACTGGTAGCCTCCTGCCCGCCGTCCCGGGCCCCTGAGGACGGCCAGAAGTCCTTCTTCAGAAGCTTCCACATCGAAGGAATGGATATCGATAGAGGCCCAGTAGAAAATGCTGCTATTGTGCTCCGGCGCCAGAGCAAGAATTTTCATGTTGGGGAACTTTTCGAGAAGTACGTCACAAACGGGCGGACGAGAGCCGGGGTTATCCAGGGCCACAATCAGGAAATCCGGCTGCTGCTGCTCCACCGCCCCCAGGATGTCGGCTTCATTCTGCACTTCTCCAACGACTTCTATATCCGGTTGGTCTGCGATGGTCGCCAGGATAAGTTCTCGAATCAGCCTGGGCCGGTTGGCGACAAGCACACGCACATTTCGTGTCATGCGGCTTCTGATCATCCTAATAGGCTATCGGCATGGCCACTTCGGAGAAAAGGTACAAAGGAGAGGTCAGGACTGAGGACCAAGCTCCTTAGACCGTTAATGGTACTTAGCACCACGAGAGTACCAATTTCGGCCTAGGTCTAACCCTAGGGGATTACCCCGACGGCAGAAAATGTACGAGTTATTTTCTATAAGAAAACCTGATTGGCTTTGACCAACTCCACCACGGAAAGGCGATCGTCTGCCCCCACTTTTTGCAGCATTCGATGGATGTGGTTTTTGATCGTTTGTTCGGAAAGGTTAAGTTGCACCGCGATCTCTTTATTCGTAAGTCCTTGTGCAAGCAAAGGCACCAGTTGTTGCTGGCGGCGAGTCAACCCCAGTTGCGTCTTCACCCTCATGTTGGGCAAGCTGGTACACGTGCCGGCGACGTAGCGGAAAAGGGACCGACAAAGCCGCGGAGGACATACCGCCTCGTCCCTCGCAACAGCTCGGATCGCCGCCACGACATCCATCGCCGAGGCGTCTTTGAGAACGTAGCCGGCTGCTCCGGCACTCACCGCTTTCAGAAACGTTTCTTCATCTTCTTCCATCCCGATCATTAAGGCTTTCAGGCCGTCCGTCCCTCCCAAAGTGTCCTGGATCACCTGAAACCCGAACGCATCCGTTACCGAAGAGTCGAGCAACAACACTTCACAATCCGAGCCATTCATGATCCTGACACATTCCGGAGAGTAGGCGCCTGCATGAATAACCGAAAACTCAGCCTTTTTCCGAAGGATTCTTGCGAGAGCTTCAAGAAGCAGGCGGTTTTGTGCGAGAAGGAAAATGTTCACTTGGGCGTTCACTTGTCCCCTATCCTGTTTCGTCTTCGCTACGGTCGACTCAACAGCGGTTGTACAGGTCGCCCCGACTCAAATCCCCGGCACTTGCGCGAATGCATGTCGGACCCGTGATCCGGGGCGATCAGTCTATCGACGTGATTCCCCCTCCCAAACCAGGGCCCGTCACAATGGTCGCGCGCGGTCTCATTGTGTCCAATATACGCACAGACCAAATGCTGCGTCAAGGGAAATTACCTAGGCGGTAAATACCAGTTATTGCATATCGTTATTTGGTTGAAATCAAGTAATAGTAGCAGGCGTGTAAAAAATGCTCAGAAAAACGGTGACGTAACTTCCAGTTGAAGCCAGAAGGTATAGCTGCCGGCTGGGCTATTTGCTCTTCGCCTTCCTCCTCAGCAAAACTGGTCGAAATCACACCAATACCTGAGTAGTAGCGTTTGTGCGGCCACGGGAGAGTATCTTCCCCAAAAGTTCCTGATCGCCAGGAACTGGCCTGGGCTTTAGAGGCAATACAGCCAGGACGGGAGCGCAGGGAGGTTATTTTAATTGTAAACGCAGTCGCCGTTTCGCAATCGCCGTGCAGTCAGTTTAAGGGACAAGCGCGACAAAGCAGCGGAAAATCAGTAGATCAAACGTAGCGAAAACTGGATCTGTCGAGAGGTCCCGGCCGTCTTGCTGACAATACCAAAACCGCTGCCCCTCAGCACATTGGAAGGGGTGCCAAAATTCACCAGATTGGGAGCATTGAAGAATTCCGCACGGAATTGCAGAATACCCAACTCCCCGGCGCCCCGCCTTCCAAAAGATGTGTCCTTGATCAAGGCAACGTCGAGGTTGTGGTACTGAGGTCCACGGAACGTATTACGGCCAAGGGTCCCGAAGACCCCCTGGTTGGGGCCAGTACCTCCCGCCACGTGGATCGGCGTCGTAAAGAAGGAGGCGTTGCGCGTGCCAAGTCCAAAATAGTCTTCCCGAACGGCGCGGCTGGTTGAAAAGCTGGGTTGAGCAATCTGGTCCGGCCGGTCTGCGCCCGACGTACCTGCCCCCGTCTGTTCAATGCCGGAGTAAACCGTGAATGGCAGTCCCGTCATCAGAGTTGTAATGTTCAGGAACTGCCATCCCTCAGTTACGGATTTCCCCAACGGCCTCAGGAAGCTGATGCGATTGAAGGGAAGCGCCTGAATGAGGCTTAGGGCAAAGACTTGGGTCACGTCATAATAGGAGGGACCTTTGTCTGCTCCGGGATTCCAGGGGTTTTGCGGCAAGGTCTGAAGAACGACTCCAGGCCCTCCGGAAAGGTTCCCCAGGGCCGAACTCGTGTCATCGAGCGACTTGGAGAAAGTATAACTGGCCTGGAATCCCAAACCCCACTCGGCAGAGTTCTTGCTCAGGCTGGTCTGGAATGAGTGATAGGTGGAATGCGACCGTGTGGTCATCAAACTTTCGGACCCGAAGCCTCCCGTTACCTGGCCCGCGGAGTTGAACTGGGTAAACGGTGCGAAGTCCGGGGAAGCGCCGCTGTAACTATTCGGAGAAAAAATACTCGCGAGGTGCACTCCGGCAGTGGCCACATAGTTGGCGCTGAGTTTGAAAGACCCGAAGTCATGGTCCAGCCCGGCGGTGTAACTTTCGATATAGCCATTGCGAAAATCCTTGGCGACGCCAAAAGTTGAGAGAGCCTGGATCTGATTTCCCGGCGTCAGCGCAGCCAGATCATTCTGGAACCGCTGAATATCGATTGCCGTGTTGGGGGGGACGTCAGCAGTGTTACCCGTCGGAAACACGGGCTGACCGCCAGGAGTGTAAACCGGCGGGAGCTGTACGTGCACTATCGAGTTGCTGAATGGCACGGGAATACCCGGAGCAGCGGAAGCATAAGGAGTGAACAGGTATGGGATGTTTCCAGTCATGAAGTTGTCCTGCCACAGGTTCGTCAGCAGCGTATTGATTGCTCCACCCGCGTGCAGCGTCGTATGATCGTTCAGACGATAATCTACGGATAGGCGTGGTCCCCAGCCACTCAAATCTCTGGTGTAGGGAGGTTGTGGATTCACAACGAAGTTCTGTTTCGCTCCAGGGGCCCAAAAAGGCACGCTGGAGCCGTTCTGCCCTACGATAAGAGGCAACGAAGTCCGCTTGTGCACTTCTGCGATGCGGCTATTTGCCTCGTACCTCAGGCCATAATCAACCGCCAGGCGCGACGTTGCTCTCCAACTGTCCTGGAAGTAAAAGTTGTATGCCTGACGCCGCACGCCCGCCTCATCAAAACGATCGCCGCCCGGAGTTATGTCTGAAATTGCACTGACAGTATACAAATAGGGCGACGCGGTCAGAAAACCTGCCAGCGTATCCGGTAATGGGTCTCCCGGTTGCACATCATGCTGCCCGCTTGCCGATGAAATGGCGACGGGCGAGTATGCGGTCCCACCGCCGAAAGTATACAGGCCGTTGGGATTCAGGCCCCAAATTGTGGCGTCCCTGTTTACACGGATCTCCATGCCCCACTTGAACGTGTGGTTGCCCTGGATGTCGGCCATGTCATGCTTAAACTGCAAGAGATTTCCGAAGGAACCCGTGATGGACCCATCAGCAGAATTGTAAGATTCATAAAGGCCGTCGCTGAAGGTAATGGCGGGCTGGGAATGGTTACTGGCGGGAAAGAAGGGCGTGCTCCGAGTATAGCCAATTGAAGTAACAGAGGTCAGATGAGGTGACCAGGTCCGAGAATATTTCAAGCCCGCATTCCGCTGGTGATCGAAATACTGGATGCCGAAACTGGGGTCGATGGCCGTCTGATCAGGGTTGGTTACCGGGCCGGTGATCTGGTTATAGCTGAAGCGCATGAACAGGGACGATTCAGCCGAAATGCGATGATCGACGCGAATTGAAAACTGGTCCGTTCCTGTAAAAACTTTAGAAGACGCTGCGTATGTCCTGGCCCCATAGGCGCCCTGCGGATCGTTCGGCATCGGGTAACCGTTCAGCACCGGCACAATTTCCGGGCTGACGGGCACCGTCAGCGTATCGCCAGCGTATGCGGTGGTATCGATCCCATTGCGTTCCGCCGCCGTTGGGACGGCAAAGACTTGTGTGGTGCCCAGCACCTGCCGGAACCCCTGATACTCACCGAAAAAGAAGGTCTTGTTTCGTCCATTATAGACCCCGGGAATGACCATCGGCCCTCCCGTCGTAAAGCCAAACTCATTGCGGGTAAAAGGAGGAATGCGGCGCGGATCCATGGCGTTCTGGCGGTCAAAGAAGTTCCGCGCGTCGAACGCCGAATTACGGACAAACTCAAAGACGCTGCCGTGGATCTGGTTGGCGCCGGATTTGGTGACCACATTGGTAAAGCTGGCAGCTCCGTGGCCGATCTCCGCAGGCATCACCCCGGAACTCTGCTGCACTTCCTGGATCGCATCGACATTGAAGTTGGGAAAGGTTGCGCCGCCCATCTCGGGGTCTGTGGTGTCAATCCCGTCCATCGCAAAAACCGTTGCGGTGGCGCGCTGGCCGTTCACCGCAAACTGCTGGGTGAAGTTGGCGCTTCCGTTTGTATCGGTCATGGTGCCGGCTGCCAGCAGCAGCAATTTACTGAAGTCCCGTTCGTTGAGGGGCAGGCTGGAGACTTCCTTGCTGGAGAGGTTCTCACCCCCGGTGGCCCGCTGGGAGGAACCCTCGGCCCCAGCCATCAACTGAAGTTGCTGATTCACAGAAGAGAGGCGCAACCCGGCGGTCAGACTGAGTCCGTCCTTGATGGCAACCGGAGTCGAAGTCCTCCAGGTCTCGCCGTCCTTGCTGGCCGCAAGCTGGTAATTGCCCGCCTCAATGCCGCCAAGCATGAAGGCGCCAACCGAAGATGTGACTGCGGAGTAATCGAGCCTTCCACTCGGTGAGTGCAGCCTGACTACCGCGCCAGCGACAGGATTTCCAGCACTGTCGCTTAGAACGCCGCTCCAGGAGGCGCGAGCAAACCCAGGCGCCGACAACGCGACGATCAAGAGCATCACGCCGCAGAGGGTACGAATCAGGCAATTGACTGAACCGGACATGGAACTTGTATTGTACTCGCGTTCGGCCGTTTAGCCAAAGCCTACGTTGAAATGTTCAGTGAAATCTTAGGCAGGTCGGGCGCCACGTAGCTGGTTGCCACCTGAGCGGGGTCCCAGAGGCATCTCCCATGGCCCTAATCTAAAAGATTTTGCAGCAATGCTTCGATCGTGAAGGCGCCTGAGGACGTCACTAAAACTGAGAACAGGTTCCGCGGACTATTTTCGTAAGAGAGAGAATATCCCCCGCCCGCAAACAACTTCTGGAGCAGAGGTGCAAGGTCCGGCTGAACGGCCTCCCGGGTTTCCGGATTGTTCGGGGCCAACAGGCGGTCATTGATTGAAATCTCGATCTCCTGGCCGTTGAAGAGGAAGGCTGAGTTCAGCCGCGGGTCCGATTCAAAACGGCGACAGGCTTTGAGCGCGGCGGCCGTGGCCTGTCTCAGGCGGTCCTGATTGCTGCCTTCCAATGCGGCCTTTCGATTGTAACGAATGCCCGGGCGGTTGCCGGTATTGTCAACGCTGTAGTTCGCCTCGTGTCCGATCAGGATGACGCCGGGGCCAGCAAAAACGTGGCGGTAGTCGGCCACGTCCAGCAGCAATTCGTCCCAACCCTGCATCTGTATCCAGGAATGAAACACCGGAATCAGGGGCGCGAGGTCGAGTTCCTCATGGTCTTTTTTCAGCAGAAGCTTTACGTTGATGTGCTGCAATTCCATCGGGTCCGGTTTTCTGCGTTCAGACCGCAGCCGGTACTTCTGCCCGGCTGGAGAAGTTGTGCGAGGCTTCGATGAACAGCCCTGCCTCGTCGATCAGAAGGCGCACCGAGTCGGCCGTGTAAGGAACCCCAGCCCTCTCGTGCGCGGCAAACAGATACTGAGCGAACTTGCCGCCCGCGTATGTGTCAAAGAACCTTTGCGTGTCGTAGAACCGCCCGCGGAATTCAGAAACTATCTGATCGGGGTCATCGGGAATGCCGGGCAATTCGGTCTTGACCAGCGCCCTGGCGGCGCGAAGCATGGACTGATAGGCAGCCTTGCCTGCACGCTCAATCTCATCATTTTCGAAGGCCACCTGCGCCTCGAACAGGAGCCTTTCAGCCGCAGCCAGTTCGAAGTCGGTGGCTGAAATCACTTCGCCGGCGCACTCGCCCACACCCATATCGCCCAGCGTGTACTCGCGAGGGTCGCCCCAGTCCCTGAAAAACGAGCGGTCCCTCGCGTCATCGGGCGGACGCGTCAGGTCTTCAAGAAGTTTCTTCACCTCCGCCTTTCCGATCCGCTTGATAAAGTCCTTGAAGCACTCTCCGCTCTGCCGGCCCGCCACGTAGCGGTCGGTCAGGCGGCTCACCACTTCAGGAATATTCTTTGACGGGACGGCCACCACCGGCAAGCCATAGGAGCCTGCGTTGTGCGCCCATTCGCCGCCCAGTACCACCTGGAAGTGCGGCACGGCGTATCCCGACATCTTGCGGCTGACGCCATAGAATCCCAGGTCCGCCACGTGGTGCTGGCCGCAACTGTTGAAGCAGCCGCTGATCTTGATGTGGAGGTCCTTGACCGCCTCATCCAACTGATAGCTTTTTTCGATCAGGCGGTTCCGTAGTTCGCCGGCGAGACCCCGTGAAGAGGATATGCCCAACTTGCACGTGTCGGTTCCTGGGCAGGCGACAACGTCAACAATGCTTCCCGCGCCCGGAGATCCTAGTCCGGCGGCATCGAGCGCCTGGTGGAGTTCAGGCAAGTCGCTTTCACTCACCCAGCGGATGACGATGTTCTGCTCCACCGTTGTCCTCACGGTTTCCTTTGTGAATTGCCGCACAACATCCGCCAGCGCCCTCAGTTGGCGCGCGGTAATATCCCCGATCGGCAGCGTAACCGTCGCAACCACATAACCTTTCTGCCGCTGCGGCCGGATGTTGGTCTTCAGCCATCGTTGGAAGGTCTCTGAACCGATCTGCTGCTGCAACTTGCCCGCGGGCTTCAGGGGATCTTCCTTATACTGCTCAGCTTCTGTGATGTAACCCGTCCATCGCGGGTCCGGCTCCAATATCTTGCGCTCCTCCAGAACTAGTTCGCGGAATTTTTCGATTCCCAAATCCTGGACCAGAAACTTCAGGCGGGCGCGGCTGCGGTTCTTCTTCTCTCCAAGCCGTGCAAACACCCTCGAGATGGCCTGCGCCAGCGGCAGCAGCTCCTCCAGAGGGACGAACGGATCAAACAGCTTTGCCTGATAAGGAACGGCCCCAAGGCCTCCTCCTACATACAGGGCGAAGCCGCGCTTCTCTTCCCCGTTCTCCACACGTATTGCGGCCACCAGGCCCATGTCGTGCAAATTGGCGAGAGCGCAGGCGTGCTGCGAGCAGCCGCTGAATGACGGCTTGAACTTCCGGCCGAATTGCTGGGTGTCCGGATGCCCCAAAAGGAATCTTGAAAGCGCTTTGGAATATGGCGTCACGTCAAAAACTTCATCCTCGCAGACGCCGGCGTACGGGCAGGCCGTCACGTTCCGCACGGAGTTGCCACAAGCCTCTCGCGTCGTGATGTTGGCAGCGGCGAGCCTGCGCATGATCGAGGGCGTATCCTCGATATGGACGTAGTGCAGTTGTACGTCCTGGCGGGTGGTGATGTGTGCGATGCCGTCGGAATATTCTTCGGCCAGATCAGCCAAAGTTTCAAGCTGCGCGGCGTCGAGGCCCCCGCCTGGAATCTTGATGCGCTGCATCCCTGGGGCGTCCCACAGCGTGTTCGGCCCTTTGGTCAATTCGCGCCGGGCGTAAGCCATCTGCTGGACCTTCGTCCCGTCATGCCGCTCGCCGTTGTCATAGCGCTGTCCGTAGGCGCCTCTGCGCAGGCGCGTTTCCGCAAATACGCGGTCTTCGAGCTTGCCTAGCTTCTTCAGGCTGATTTCGGCCTCGAAAATGTCAAGCTCGCGCGCGAGCGCCGGCGGCATCCTTCCCTCCAGACGCTCCCTCCACAATGGATTCGAAACTTTCATCGTGTCGCCGCTCCAAAAATCAAAAACCCACCGCCAGTGTTTGTTCCGACGGTGGGTTCGTATTATTCCTGATCTAAATAACGGTTAAAATTACCCACCACACGCCGGCGCGGATGTGCAACAACACATGCAATCGCCGCTGTGGAGTCTCTTGCCCATAGGACTAAAAGCTATTCTAACGAAGCACGCCTTGAATGTCAACGGCTTTACGAGTCAGTACCTCAAGGCAACGACTTCGTAATCTCTTACGGTGGGGAGATCCGCCGTCATGATTTCGTTCGTCTGTTTGAAGGAAAGGCTGCGGCCGGCGCGAAGCGCCTGCGCTCCGGAAATCTTTTTCCCTTCCGGCACCCTGATGGCAACACGGAGCGGCCCGATTGGATAGAACCGCCGAATAGAAGAACGCATGGCGTTGGGATTCGTGTAGTTGAGGATATGGAGGGCGCATCCGGTCTCTGTTTCCCACGCAAAGAGTTCGAGCAGGCCTTCTCCGTCAACCGTCGCGGGACGAGGCTGGCTTTTCATCAGCCAGTTGACGGAACTGATGACGAGGCGGTTCAGGTCCGGGTTGCCCGATTTCCACGCTGTGCGGGCAATGTCACCTGGGAAATACACGACCCTCCCGGACCCTCCGAAACCTTCGCGGAACACCGCCGTGGGTTCTTCCGTTTTCGCAATGCGCGGATAGACCATTTCCGGCGGATACGCGGGATACTGCGGAATAAGATTGAGGAAACTCGATCCAGAATTCAGGTGACTGACGGGGACACGAAATTCCGTGCCGGGAAGAATTTCCGTGTTCTTGAAAATATCCGAGATCGGATGCGGCCGGTCGATATGCATGTAGCTGTTGCGAACAGGCCCGACCAGATCGCCTGCCGTGTGAACTCCGAAAACGTCCGATAGCCCGAAGTCTTCGCGGCGCACTCCCCATTCATTGTAAAGGGACGTTTCGAACGTCGCCCAGACAGAACCGCCTGACGCTGCGTACCGCCGAATGGCCTGGCACTCACCGTCTCGAAGATAGGCTGCGTTGGGAATCAGCAATGCCTTATAAGGCTTGAGCGCTTCCGATGTGAGATTTTCCTGGTGGACAAAGTCAAATAGGAAACGGCCCTCCAGCAGGGCATAGTAAAGCCCTTGCAGATAATCGGCGGAGTCGATCCGCTCGCCGTTCAGCCGACGCTCTCGCGTCCCGTTTGAGCCATAGAAAGCAATCGTGCTCTGGGGATAAAGCACCGCGATCGTGGCAAGGGACCGCCGGTTGCGGAAGTCAGCTTCGTTCGCGGCCAGCCAGTCATAGAACGCGCGTCCGGTTTCCCTCCAGCGGTTGTCCAGCACAACGCCACCCAGCCGGTGATACCACGGGACCATGCCGCTGGCCGTTATTTGAGCCATCCAGAGCGTCGCTTCCGCAGCGGGCTTGCTCGCATGGCGCCATAGCGGATCGCTCGTGCTGTAGGACCCAATCACGTTCGTGATCGTGCGGCCGTCCATGACCGACTGCGCCACGCGGCCCTGCTGGGCGCAAATCCAGATCGGGTCTTCGGTGGAACGACCCTGATGGTCGGCGTTGAACCAGGCGGCAACTTCGCCGAGCCGCTTGAGGTCTTTCACCGTCCGGATTCCGCCTCCAAGGTTGCCAACGTAAACCGAATCGGGATTTTTTTCCCTCGCCACGCGGTTCCATAAACTCCATACCTCCGAGATGCGGTCCATGTAAACTTCGTAGTATTTTCTATAGACGGGACTTTGCGCGTCGGTTGTTTCCGGTGGAACTCCGCCGGTTTTTTCCTGGTAGATTTTTTGGCAGGCGGAGCAATAACACACTTCAAGGGAACCGGTGCTTGGCCATCCGTTGGTGAAAAAACCGTCGGGACTGTAGCGTTCGTTCATCTCGCGGTAGATGGCGGGCATCTGCTCAGTGAAGTAGGTGCTGAACATGCAGGTCTTGAACAGCCAGGGGCACTCGTCCTGAGGCCGCGGAGATCCGTCGGGATTTCTCTCAAACCACTCCGGATGCGCGTGCAGCGCCTCCTGGTAGGCATAGTTGCAGTCCATCCGGGCGACTATTCTGGTGTTGCGCTTGCGGGCAGCGGCGGCCAATTCACCAAAGAGATCGCGGGCGCCCAGGAACTCACTGCGATGCTGATAGGGCACCTCGGTAGGATAAAAGGCGAGGATTCCACCACCGTTAATAAGGATTGCGTTCACCTTCAGAGACGCCCAGTAGTCCATCCAGGCATCGACGTCGAGCGTGAGAGGGTCGCGCTCATTCAAGTTGAGTTGCCCGCAACGCCGCATCGTGGTGTACCAGGGCTTCGCCGGCTCAGAAGCCTGCGCTGCCGCTGTCCCTGTTTGGCTGACCATCACAGATGCCGCCGACGCCGCGATGAATTCCCTTCTCGTCATCCCCTCCATGAGATTGTCTCCTATGCTTAACGATTTCCGGGCAATCGCCGGAGCAAGCGTATCGGGTTCTGCATTATCGCGAAGAGGCGGGCAGCGCAGAGCTTGAAGTAGGTATCAAGCTCTGCGATTTTCAACAAATAAAAAGTTCCGTCCGACTAAACGTAACGGCAGATCCCTGCCGCCCCAAATCGCCCTAACGCTGCAGGGTCTCTGATGGAAGAACGTCTTCGCAACCTGGTCGTTCTCCGCACATCGCCGCGGAATCGATATCCACCGCGAGCGCACGGTCACACCTTCAGTTTGCGAAGGTAAGGAACGCTGGCCTCCATCATCGGGAGCGCCATTTCGACGTAATAATTCTTGATGCCGCCGACCTTGGCTGCTTCGAAAATATCCTTCCAGTTGAGAGTTCCCTGCCCGATGGGCACGATCTTGCGCGTTTTGGCGTCCCATCCCTGCGCGTGCATCGAGATGAAGCGACCGGGGTATTTGCGGAAATACGTGGCAGCATGGAAGCCTTGCTCGATGGTCGAAACCTGGAATTGGAACTTGACCAGTTTCGGGTCGAGCAGCTTGAACAGCACATCGTAGATGCGCTGGCCATCAACATGGCCGACCAACCAACCCTCATTGTGAAGACCCTGCTGCAGTCCCGCCTGGTGGGCGCGCTCTGCAATGTGATTGTATTCGTCGGCGGCGCGCTTAACGTCGTCCATCGTGGGATTTTTTGGTCCTTCGAGGCTGGCGACCAACATCTGCGTCAAACCGACGTCCTTGGCCCAGGCGATACTGCGCTCCTGGTCTTTCCTCAGTTCATCAAGCCCAAAGTGCGAGCTGACACAGGTGACTCCCGCATCGTTCAGGATTCCACGAAGTTGAGCTCCCGAGTATTTGCTGAGGCCGCCAAAGCCGGAATCGGCATAACCAATCGGCGAGCACAGCTCAATAGATTGAAACCCGGCGCCGGCCAGCGTCTTGATGGTTCCGGGAAAATCCTTGGCGATCATCTGCCGGACGGGCCACGTCTGGCATCCGATGGGCAATCCCAGGGGGTCCGCGTGAAGCTCCGATGCGCCAGCCGACATGAATCCAGTCACGGCCGCGCTGGTGGCCGCAAGTTTCAAAAAATCTCTTCTCGAAACGGTAGACATCGATTCCTCCTTCTCTTCATAAGCAACGTGAGTATCTGCAGCAGTCCAAAGTCTGTCAAGCCACTGACGGGCGCGTAGTGCTCAATCGAGCTTCCAGGGATCGCGTGCTGGCGGATTAAGCTGGGCGTTCGCGGCAGCGAGGTCTTCCGGCTTTCCCTCCGCGAGACTCGTGATGCGCTTGTTCACGGCGTCCCATTCGAGTTTTGTCCCCATGCGAACAGCGATGCAGCCGAGGAGCAGAGCTTCCACTACATTCTGCTCGAATTCAAAGTTGGCGCGCGGCTTGGGGCCGCCCCGGATGGCGTCGAGCCACTCGCGGTAGGCTCCCGGGGATTTCGGCAGATCGTCGGGCGGCGGCGTAAAACTCGTCATGCGGCTTGACGGAATCAAACGCGCGTGCTGGCCTTCAAAGCTGCCCAGGATCTTGCCGTTGTCGCCCACCAGCAACATCCCTTCTCCGTCGCCGCGGTCGCTCATCAGCTCACCGGCAAGGAGCTCGGGCGGGCGTGGCGGGCGCAGATGCGCATCGTACCAATGGATCGTGACCGGCGCCCGGTCCCCACGCGCCGGAAATTCCCAGTGTACGAGTTCACCCAGCGGAAACGTCTCCGGAAACAGAGGCGTTGAGCTGCCGTCCACATTGCTGGGCGCAGTCAGTTCGAGCACACGGAACATCGTATCGAAACTGTAATTTCCCATGTCGCCGATCGAACCCTCGCCAAAGTCGTTCCAGCCGCGCCACACAAACGGAAGATAGACGTGATTGAACGGTCGCTCAGGCGCAGGGCCCAGCCACATGTTCCAATCAAGGCCGTCGGGAACCGGTTCGGCTTCCTTGGGACGTTCGATGCCCTGCGGCCAGTACGGACGTTGCGACCAGTTGTGAACTTCGCGCACCTGGCCGATGACCCCGGCGGCCACCCATTCGGTGAGATGGCGCGTGGCGTCGGAGGCCTCGTTCATCACGGCGACCTGGGTGGCCAGCCCCGTCTCACGCGCCGCCTTGGCCATCAGGGCGCACTCGTGGACGGAGTGGCCCATCGGCTTCTGGCAGAAGACATGTTTCCCGTGCTGTAGAGCGTAAATGGCGACGTGAGCGTGCCAATGGTCTGGCGTACAAACCACCACGCCATCGAGGTCATGCTCTTCGGCAATCAGTTCTCGAAAATCGTTGTAGCTCCCGCAGGGGCGATAGTTCGCAAGCTTGCGGACGTTGCCATAATAGGCGTCTACCAGGCGCGCAGCCGGCGCGCGTCCGCAGGTGGGACCTTTCCAGTCGGAGCCCCACGATGGATCATTCAAGAGCTTCCGCTCCTTGTTCACCAGTTCATCCTTGCCCCATTCGGAATAGTCGCTGCTCTCGCGGTTCACGTCACAGACGGCAACCACCTGTACGTCGGGAATCTTCAGGAAGTCCATCATTACGCGCGTCCCCTGCGCGCCAACACCGATACAGCCAAGCGTGACGGGCTTGCCAGCAGGAACGGGAGCAGCCGCCGCACTCGAAGACCGCGGAAGCAGCGTGAGCGCCGCCACCGAAGCGGCGCTGCCTTCAAGGAATTCACGCCTCGTCAAGAGTGATGATCGCATCTCGTCGTCCCGGTCAGGCATCGCATCCTCCGTCAGGCAGATCGGCTGCAGAGCAGAGCTAATCAGAATGTGGCTGCATGGAGCGGCAACACCATATCACAAATCGTGCCGATTCACATTAGCTCGCTGGGCAATGGGAACTCCTGGGCCGGTCGAGGTGTGATTCCGGACGCAACCAAATCGTGATTCGATACGATGATGTAAATCTTACCCAGTGTTCATCGCTGAAACACATTTTTAGAAAAGAGACGAGGAGTAATCAATAACTAATTTATTATCTAGCAGATGGAAAATTCTGAAATTGTGCTGGGAAAATCCCATTTGTCTCATTTCAGGGCGATTTACGATGAGTAGCCTAGTTATCAAGGCTAATCACTGTTTTGGAAATTTCCGCGGGTAGCGATGCTGGTGGCGACGCCGGCGCAGCGTCTTGGCTCCGCAAAAAGAGCAGTGTGCAACCGTCGCCTGAAGAACCGCCAATCTCGCGGTGAGATATCCGCTCTTTCTGCTTAATCGTTTGTGCCCGTGGCCAGCGCTATTTGCTCGAGGGACAGCTTTTGGGGAGCAGGTCACCCCTATCAAACTCCAGGCACTATCTTGCTTTTGACTTGTGGGTGGCCACTTATTTTTCAGAAGAGTTCATCCTGAAAAAGTGATTGCTCCTCGTCAGGAAGCAAAGCAATGGCTCGAAGTTCTGGGTAGTGCCGAAACAGGTCACGTGGAACTCTGACCGGCTGGTGAGTCAGGATATGGATGAGCTGAGCGGCATTGGCAATCGACTTTCCTCGAAAATGGTTATTCAGGATGACGAATAGTGACTTCGTTTTGTCAGCAACATTTCTCACTCGCATGGCCCAGGGCTTCAGTTCCTCGACAGAGTAAAGGTAGTTGTATCTCTCGGCTGCGCTCTCTGTGCCCTCCGCCTCACGAAACCAAGCCGCGTAATTGCGCCCGTGAAGTCGAACGTACCCCACTGGGGCCGTCACTCGTTCTGTCGGCTTCATGGATTTTCCAATCACGGGCTGATCGAGATTACAAAAACCGATACCCCGCTCGGCGAGCCAACTGTAGAAATCCTTTTTGTCCCATGAGGCGTGACGAACTTCGACAACCAACGGAAAGTCTCCAAAGCGGTCTGCCAGCTTTATCAGGTACTCTCGATTTTCGGGCGTGTTTTTGAATGACCAGGGGAATTGTGCGAGCAATGCGCCCAGCTTCCCGGCGTCGCGCAATGCTTCTAGCGCCGGTCGGAACTCCCGTTCGTTAGCCGCGCTCAGTTCTCTTTCATGCGTCAACTTCTGCCAGAGCTTCGCCGTGAAAATGAAGCGGGGATTATGAGCTACATGCTCGATCCACCCGTGTGCAGTTGACGCGGTTACTGGACGGTAGAAAGTAACGTTGATCTCGATGGTATCAAAGTAGTCAGCCAGGTACGCGGCGGCATGGAAATCGTGTGGCTGCCGTTGCGGATACACGATGCCTCTCCAATCAGGATAAGACCAACCGGCAGGCCCAATTCGGATAGCCGGCTTGGGTATTGTTTCTAGCAATCCCCCTTGATGAGCAGGCGCCATCTCAGACCTTTCGATACTATTACTTTCGCTTTTTATTCGCCTATGCTATCCTCTGCCTTTGAGGGCTGTCAACCCATGAGTATAAATGCTATTCCAGCACACGTGGCAGTGCCGTCGCCACCGAAACCGTGGATACTTCCCACACGGGGCCTGACGGTGTTTTATGGTTGCGCGGAGATGCCCCGGCTGTCGCACTATTTCCTTCCTCATGCTCTCATACAAGGGAAAAACATTGTATGCCTGGACGGGGCCAATCGGTTTGACTCATTACTGATTGCCCGATTTGCCCGGCAACGGGGGTGCGAGCCTTCCGCATTCAACGAGCGCCTGCGCTGTGCCCGCGCCTTCACCTGTTTTCAGCTTACAGAACTGCTAGTGCGCGCGCCACGCCTGCTTGAGAGCTTTCCGGCTGATTTCTTGATCGTCACAGCTTTGCCGGATTTGTATTTCGACGAGGACGTGCGGGACGGCGACGCCTTTGCTTCATTTCGTTGTGCCCTGCTGGACCTGAAAAGGCTCGCGCAGCTATTACCTGTGGCTGTTTTCTCCGGCGCATCCCCTTCGCTCACACCGCGACGGAACTTCCTGCCGCAACTTGCGCGCCAGGCCGATTGCGTGTGGAGATTCAGCGTCAAAGAGGACCACGAGCTTGCGTTTGCTATTGAGAAACCGGAGCAAACACGGCTGGCTTCTTAACTGAGGACAACCTATGGGCCGAACTATTCCTACGTTTCGCCAGCTTATTGAAGAGACCATCCAGCATTGGTCAAAGTTCCGGCGTGCCCTTCGCCATGAAGACCAGATTTATTTCGACCGCATCTTCCAACGTGTTCGCATCTACACCCAGGCCGCAACTTACCAGGTTCAAGACAACCCGCTGGAAGCCATTTTGCTTGCCCTGGCGGTTGACCAGGAAAAGCGCCTCGACACCATCGAACGGCAACTGCGGCAGAAGGGAATCCTCGATGCAAATTACGGGATGGCTGTTCGACCTTTACCCCTGCCCCCAGGGGATGACGCTGTGGGTGATTGAGCCAAACCTCACAAGGCATCGGTTGATTGATTCCTTTTCCCCCGCCTTCTACGTTCACGGTCCGGAAGCGCCTCTCCGCCATCTTAAACAGGTCCTTGAGGGTCGCCATTGGCCACTCGCTTGTCAGTTTACGGAACGCGTTAACCTGTGGGATGGAAATGCGTGGAAAGTGCTACAGGTGTCAGTACACCGGCCCACTATTTTTGCGTCGGTGTGCAGGTTCGTGCGGAAAACTAATCCCATGTTGCGGCTGTTCAATAGCGACTTCATCCTTGCGACCCTTTACTGCTTCGAGAAGCGGCTATTTCCGCTCGCCAAATGTTGGATTGAAGCGGACCCCGAAGGCCGTGTGCTGGCTATCCAGGGCCGGGATGATGAATGGGCGCTCGACTACGAATTGCCACCGTTCCAGATTATGTGGTTGAAACTGCGGCAACCGAACAACGGAAACTCGACCTGCCCAGAGCGAGCGCATTTGGAAGTTGAAATTGAAGGCGAGTGTTGTGAAATTTTCGGGCATGACGAGCCTGCGGCGGAAACTTTCAGCCGATTGCTCAAGCGTTACGATCCTGACGTGCTGGTTTCGGAGCGGGGTGATTCTGTCATCCTGCCCGGACTTCTTCGACAGGCGCGTCAATGCGACATCCCGCTCCCTTTGAGCCGCGACCCCGCCCAATCTTTCCATCGCTCCCAATCGCGCAGTTATACATCCTATGGCCGGGTTCTCTTCAAGGATAGCGCGACAACGCTCTTCGGCAGGCTGCATGTGGACACCCACAACTCCTTCGTTGCGGATAAGTGCGATCTGGCTGGACTTTGGGAATTGGTGCGTCTCACTAAGCTGCCAATTCAATATGCCGCACGTACCACCACGGGGACAGGAATCAGCTATATGCAAATGGAAGTGATGTACCGCGATGGCATCCTGATTCCCGAACAGAAAAGCGAGCCGGAAGATTTCAAGCGCCCGGACCAGCTATTACTCTCGGACCGTGGCGGGCTGATTTTCCCGCCTATCGTGGGCTTCCATGAAAACGTTGCCGAGCTTGACTGGCCTTCCATGTTTCCGACCATCATGGCGAAATTCAACGTGTCTTCCGAAACTGTCAATTGCCGTTGCTGCTCAGAGGGCCCCCTGATTCCTGAATTGGGCTATCGGATTTGCAAGCGCCGCGCTGGAATTGCGGGCCGGACGGTTGCCCCGCTGATTGCGAAAAGACAGCAATACAAACAACGAATTCAGGCTGGTTGCCCGGCTAACCTGCAAGAAACCTATGAGCGCCGCTGCGATGCCGCCAAGTGGATGCTGGTATGTTGCTTCGGTTATCTCGGCTACAAAAATGCCAGAATGGGAAAGATTGAGGCACACGAAGCCATCAATGCCATTGCCCGCGAAAGTCTGCTGAGAGCGAAAGAGGTTGCTGAGTCTGCTGGTTTTCGCATCCTGCACGCTATCGTGGATTCGATGTATGTGCAAAAAGAAGGAGCAACACGCCTGGATTTTGAGCGCCTGGCAGAAATGATCGGACAAGTAACGGGTCTGACAATTTCCCTGGATACCATTCATCGCTACATCGTGTTCCTGCCCTCGAAGCGATTTGAAGGGATTCCCGTTCCCAACAGGTTCTTTGCTGTCTCGGAATCAGGCAAGCTAAAAGTGCGCGGTCTGGAATGTCGCAAGCATGACACACCACCTCTTGTGTCCCGAATGCAAAAGGAAGTGCTGACCGTGTTATCTGAAGCTTGGGACTGGGAGAGCTACTGCCGGAAGCTGGAAGAAGCTCGTGCCATCCTGGCTGGCTATCTCGAACGGCTTGAAGACGGCAAGGTGCGCCCTGAAGAGCTGGTCATCAACAAGCGGCTTACACGCGCCCCTTGCGATTACCAGAAAGCAGCCCAGACAGCAATTGCGGCGCAACAGCTCTACGGGAGCGGGGTGGACCTTCGGCCCGGCGAAAATGTTCAGTACATCATCACCGACGCGGATGCCAAGCTGCCTGACTACCGCGTGCGCGCCTGGCCACTTTGGGAAGGCTGGCGTGGGTATGATGTGAAAGATTATCAGCGTACACTGATCGAAGCCTTCGAGCCATTTGGAGAACCGATTGTTCGGGGCTGGGGAGGATGGTAACGCGATTCGAATCCCAAGGCTCACGCTGTGGGCTAAAGTCTTTCGGCCCTCCGGGCCTTAGAAGGCAGTAGGCAGGCGGCAGTGGGCAGTAGGCAGAAATCAGGAGTCAGGAGAGAACAAGTAGCGTGGCCCCCGGCCTTGAGGTCTGCGGTTCTTACTCACACGAAAGGCCGATAGTCCGAAAAGCCCCGACGGTGGCTACTCGCCAAACCAGCCCCCGGACTGGGGCGGAAGACTTTAGCCCATTCCGCCTTGCGGGATGGGAAAGCGCACCATCAAAACCCAACAAAGCCCCGGAGGAGCGAAGGTAAATAACAGAGGGCAGCCGCTGGCTAATTTGTTCGAATCAGCCGGATGGGGACCGGCGATCCTGCTGCTGCAATGATCGGAGGCGTACCGCTAGGGCCGCCGCCGGGGGGCGCCCCGCCGCAGCTACTGATGTTCAGAATGACCACATCAATGTCATCACTGTTGGTATTATGATTCGCGTCTTTGATGAAGACCTGCATATAGCCAATAATGCTGACGGTGGTTCCTCCCGGCGGCAAGCTGTTTCCTGTATAGACAGGAACGGTGACCACCGAGGGGCTTTGGCTGTAATCGAAAAATGTCTTGCCGACCAGGGCGGGATTGGGGTTGTTTGCTCCTCCGGTGATGGCAAAAGGCGGGCCGATGGTTGTATCAATCGAATCCTGACCTTGATTCAGCCGGTCGCCATTGGCATTGATCAGAGCATTGGTTCCCTGGTTCGTCGGACCCAGGATTTTCCCGTTGGCGGTTTGCAGCGTATCGCCACAGGAAAGCGGAGCGGGAGTACATTCCTTAATATGGTTCCTCAGCGCGGAGCCGCTCGAGGGAGGCGCACCGCCGAAACCCACCAGATACCACTGGCTGGGGCCGGCCACGCTGTGGAGAGTCCAGGGCATGCCGATGACACCGGATGGGTACGTCCCTGGGTGCGCAATCGCGCCGGTGGTGGGGTCAAAAAAGTAACCTGCGCTGCTGGTTCCGCCCCCGCCCTTGCCTTTGCCTGAACCCGACTGGCAAGAAGAATTGACCGGCGACGCGTTTGTCGGGTCACAATTTGGCACCAGGAAGGGCTTCAAGCATGCGGCCGCAAGAGGGGCGCCACCTCCACCTGCCGGATTGTAAGCCTCTGCGGTGGCCGTGGCGCGTACGTTGGACGTTCTAATCCCAAAAATTTTGGCGAAGAAGGTCGAGACGGTGGCCTTGGCGACGACGGTAATCTGGGGTTCCAGGGCGTTGGGATAACTGAAAGTGATGTCGCTGTCCGCAATGCTGGCAGGCCGGCCGGCAATGTAGTTCTGGGCGCCCGCAGCCTCGGCCTGCTGGCGACCACCTGTCTCCTGCACTCCACCCGCCGTGCAGCCGCTCGTTGCACACCCCGTCGTAAGGAAGGACTTGGCGCCGGCCATGGCCGCAGCGTCTGCGGCCCGCTGGGCCTGGGCACGCGCCAGATAGAGATTGGCCATGTCAATCGCGATAGCACACACTCCAAGCAGCATCACCAAGGCAGCAGCAACCATCACCAGCACCGAACCCTCTTCTGCGCCGAATGAGCGGCGGGCCGTTCCCCGGTTCAACATACGTTTCCTCCTCAACTTCCGGTGGCAATATTTTGCATGACTGCGGTCTCGGTTAAGCTGTTCGGAATGCTGAGCCTGGCGCCCGGAACCAGCAGCTTGATGATGTCGTTAAAAAACCAGTTGAAAGGATAGGTCACCGTGACCTGGGTGCCTGTGACCGGACTTCCTCCGGCGGTATACCCGAATTGATTATTGATGGTCACGGTGATGCCTTTGCACGAATATGTCCACGTGGGAGGCCCCGTGGGTGAAGGCGAAGCCGAACTGAGGCACGAGGAGTCAACCCCGGCGTTGGTCATGTAGTTGGCGATCGCCGCGGCGGCGGCCTGTACGGAGCAGTAACCGGACGCGCAATTGGTGTCGCTGAGATTCGTTGAGACCATCACGCGCGCGCCCTCGCGCGCGGCATTGGCCTCTTTCTGTTTCAGATTGAAAGCCCCGCCAAACTGGATGATGCCGACCACGAAGACCAGCAGCAGCGGCAGCGCTAGAGCCAACTCCAGGAGTTGCGATCCTTCCGTTCCAGCGGCGGCGCGCCAGATCCGCATGCGTGCAGATGTTTGCGCGGACGAACGCCGTTGCAGCACGATGCGCAAATTTTTTCTGGTTTCAGACGTTAGGCTGCTCATTGTGGGCATTTTGCTCCTGTCGGCTGGTTTTCGAGCCGCATCTGGGCGTTGGCAGGAATATTGATGGTGGTGGCATTGACCGACGTAAATGGAATCGTCATCTGCACCTGGTATTTGAAGCTGATGGAAATGCCGCACTGCTTCGGGTAGGTGTTTTCCAGCCAGTCCGCCTTCTGGCAGTAATTTTTGACGTTTTTCGGATCGAGGTTGTCAGCCTTCAACGCCGGCACAATGTAGTTGTTGTAGGCGTTAGTATTGGTCGAGCAGGAAGAGTTGGGCGTGTCCGCTTCAACGTTGCCCGCCGCAGCGGAACTCGGCAGCACGGCATAGCGGGCGCCCTCGCGGGCCGCGCGGGTTATGGTTTCGTAGACATTGAAGGCGCGCCCAAGCCAGAAAATGCCGATGAGAAGCATCAGCAAAATGGGCGCGACTATCGCGAACTCGAACACCTCCGCGCCCAACTCAGCAACGGCAATTTCACGCAGGCGGCCGAGGCGGGAATGGATGTGCAATCCGGGGCGTTCACTGCGCTTGCGGACCGGGCTCCGCCGCTGCGTTTCAGCGCTGCACGAATTCAAGCTCCCCTCCGAGATTCAATTCGCCAGGCTCGCCAGCTCGCTGGCAAGTTCCTTGTTCACATTAGTTGCCTCCCTGCTCCTGTGTTTTGTCACAAGGAGGTGACACTCAAGGTGAATTTTCTTCGATTGGGCCCTGTTCGAGATTTAGTGTCGCACGAAATGGGCCAAATTACACGAAAAAAAGCTATTACAAAATGGTTAATGGGATTGAAGCTTACATTCTTCCCGTAGCACAGGCACTCTTGCCTGTGTCTTGGCCGCTTTCTCCACAGCCTCCACAGCCAGGAGTGGCTGTGCTACTTTCCCCACCTGCACAGCCAGGAGTGGCTGTGCTACTCAGGCACTCTTGCCTGTGTCTTGGCACTGTGTGAATTCCATAACCCACAGCCAGGAGTGGCTGTGCTACTTCGGTATCCGTAGCACAGGCACTCTTGCCTGTGTCTTGCCGCTGTGTGAATTCCATAACCCACAGCCAGGAGTGGCTGTGCTACTTTCAGGAGTTGGAAAGGGCTGCCAGCATCCTTTCCCCATCCTTGAAAAACATGTTCTGAAAAGCCAGGACAGCGGAGGACACGGCGAAAAGGTGCACCATGGGATCGTTGAAAGCCAGTCCCAGCGCGGCTGCCAGCAGGTTGGCGCCGATGCCTGCTCCGTGCAGGAGAAGCCGCTGGGATCTGGACGGAGTTAGTTGTTCGTTTGAACCCTCAATCAGCGTGTAGGCAAAAACAGTGAACGGATTGAAAGCTATGGTCAACTTGCCGATCTTGACCCGCAGGGCAGGTCCATGGGGCCGGGCGAACCCAACCTCCCGGACCCGGGCCCCCGCCAAAGTCCAGGCAATCGCATGGCCGGCTTCATGGACCATTGCGGTGACGATGGTGAGCAGGAAAATACATGACGATCCAACGCCCGCGGCTGCGACGGCGCCCAGGATATTCATAGTCGCTCACTTAACTATAGAGTTAATGAATCGCCCGCTTGTTGTTCTGCGCGACTGCTTTCCGCGCGCAATGTTTCCGGCCCGTTGCCGATGGCCTTGGTCCTCGCATCCACCATACCCGGCAAGTGCTCTTTTAGCGCCTACCCCGCCAGGGCGGGGTGGGCATTTTGCCGATCCCGCTGCGGCGGGATCGGCGCTACGTGACCCGGCTGTTCCCCGCACAGCCGGGGCGATAGATTACTTGTTGAAAGGGTGTGAGGAGCGGTACAAATCATCCTCCGGACCCTGGCCCCGCCTGCGATTTCTTCCCTTCCTGTATTGCCGCAGTCCCAAGAGTCCAACCACCAACACGACGGAAACAGAAACGGCCCGGTAGTGTGGACCGAGAAGCCTGGCATACTCAAACTGAGACACAAGATCCAGCAATGCAGGATCGATAGAAATGCCTGCAAGCGCAATGCCAAGAACGGCAGCCGCCACAAAGAATTTCGTGGAGAAGATCATGCCCGTTCACTTTCTTGCTATACCACATTATAAACCATATCTGCGGACACAGGCTTGCCTGTTCCGGTGTAGGGGCGCGGCTTGCTGCGCCCTCGGAGGACAGGGCAAGCCCTGTCCCTACAAAAGCACGTCGTAGGGGCGCATCATATCGTTGGCCTGGTGCTCGAGGATGTGGCAGTGCCACACGTAGCGGCCTGCATAGCCGGCGAAGGGAATGATGATGCGGGTCACTGTTCCGGGCGGGCACTCGACGACGTCCTTCCAGCCCATTTCATGCGGCCCCGGAGGCAGGGCCGGCCCGGTGTAGCGCAGCGGCAGCGAGTTCGTGGCAAGGTAATCATCCACGGCGAAGTTTCTGCGGTCGAGCACCTGGAAGCGGACCATGTGCAGATGGATGGGGTGGGTATCCTGGGTGAGATTGGCGAGGCTCCAGATCTCCACCGAGTTTAGCTTGACGCGCTCCGAGACGGGATCGCTCCAGTGTTTACGGTCCAGCAGCATCACCATCGGCATTCCGTTGTCGTAGTCAAATTCATTCAGGGTCATGAGGCGCGTGCGCGTGGCCTGGGATTCAGGCATGCGCTGGATGGGCCGCAGCGTCCGGGGCAGCACGCTGTCGTCGCTTACCGGATTTTTGCCGACGCGGAACTGCATCAACTCGAGTTCATCACTGGCCAGGACCAGGCGCTCGCCGCGGGCGCCGCTGAAATCGACCACCACGTCCGCGCGCTCAGCGGGAGCGAGGACGAGCCTGGTCATCTCGACGGGCGCGGCAAGGAACCCCTGGTCTGAGCCGATGACGTGAAAGCTTTGGCCATTCGAAAACGAGAGAGAAAAGAAGCGCGAGTTGGCGGTGTTGGCAATACGCAATCGATATTTGCGCGGCTCGACCTCATGGTAAGGCCGCACTTTGCCGTTCACCACCATCGCGTCGCCGAGAAATTCCTGCGCCCATACGCCCTCGTCCGGCGGATTCGGATAGTACAACTGGCCTTCCGGGGTAAAGCTGCGGTCGTAGATGAGCATGGGCAGCTCATACTTGCCGGAGGGAAGGTTGAGCGCCTGCTCCACCTGGTCGCGGATGAGGTACCAGCCCATGAGGCCGGCGAAAATGTTGAAGAGGCTGGCGCCCATCGCGTGATCGTGGCACCAGAGCGCCATCGCTTCCTGGGGGTTGGGGTAATAGCACAGCCGGTGTTCGCCCGGGCCGTACCAATTGTCGGGATAGCCGTCGCTCACCGAGGGCACCCGCGCGCCGTGCAGGTGCGTGGCGAGCCGCGTGGGCGGTGCGTTCTCCATGCCGGGCCGGGGCGGGTTCAACTTAAAGATGTGCTGCGGCGGCAGTTCATTGATCCAGTCGATCAGAACGCCCTGGCCGCTCGACGCTTCGAACAGCACCGGGGCCGAAGTCGCCCCGTAGCCCCAAAGGCGCGAAGGTGGAAGATCGCGATGAAGGCAGCCCTCGATGGCGCGGACGTGGACCGGATAATAAGGCGCGCCGCTTGCCCCGAGCGCCACTGAGGACCTTCGGCCCTGCGGGGTTTGCAGCACCGGCAGCGGCAGGGGATCGACAAACGACGCCAGCTTCATGGCATCGAGGGTCTTTGCCCGCGGACCGCGATTGCCGGGAGGGCAATTTTGCGGCGGGCCAGCCTGCGCCCATCCGGGCGCGCCGAGCAGCCCGGCGCACGCCAGGCCGCCCTGCCAGAGGAATTTTCTTCGCGTCCATCGCCCCACGGCGGCACCCTACTTCTGGTCCTGGACCACCTGGCCCGTATTGGGATCAAGAATCAGCCGGGCGGTGTTCTGCGGCTTGCCGTCGCTGAAGTCAAACATGCCGAGCAGCGACCCGGACTGCGCGTCAAACGACCCTCCGCCAATACGCTCGCCATTCAGATAAAGGTCTTCGATGAGGCGCAAGATCGAGGTCTGGTCCGTTTTCGTGTGATCAACATAATTTGCCTTGGCCCAGGGCGAGATGACCAGGAGCGGCAGCCGCGGCCCGGGTCCGCAGCGCCCTTGCGCGTGCGCTGTGCCCGGATTGACGCCGGGTAGGGCTGTGGCTCCGTCGCCGCATTTACCGAGACCGTCAAGCGCATCCTTTGGCGTTGCAGAACCGTTCGCGATTTTCCCCATGACATGGTCATACCAGCCATCGGAATCGTCGTAGTCAATGATGACCGCTGTATGCTCCCATTCCGGCTGCCGTTCAAGGAAATTGACTACCTTGACGATCCACTTCTGCTCATCGAGCGGACTGGAATTGCCGGCGTGCCCATTCTCATAGCCGGGGGCCTTGATGTAGCTGACGGTGGGAAAATTTCCCGCCTTGATGGCGTCGAAGAAATCGTGCGTATCGTACTGATGGTTTGCCCCGCCGTCCTGATTGCTGCCCACCACCTGGGGCGACGATGGGCGCAGGTGCCGGAGGTTTGCCGTCGATTTGTAGTATTGGAAAGGCTCGTGGTGCGGGACGTAATCGCGCGAAAGCACCTTGGTCCATGGCGACATTGAACTGCGGCGGCAGCCGCTGCTGCCGTTCGGGTTCACAATGCTGAGGTCGAAACCTCCCTGGAAAAATCCCCAGGAGACGTTGGCGGCGGTCAGCAGGTCGCCAATATTTCGCCCGGTCATGTGGACCAGAGAATCCGAAGTGCTGGAGCAGAGGTCGCCAACCGGGTTGGGATCGGCAATCAGCGTGAAGCCGCCGTGGCCGTCGGGCACCATGTGTCCTTGCGCATTCTGGTCATTCACCACGCCATTGGTCTGGCCGGACGCGAGATTGATGGCGCCGGGCGTGGAAGGCCCGAAGACGACGTCAAACTGATGGTCGCTCATGGCGTAATGCTGCGCGTAATTCCAGTAAGCCGTGACGGTGTTGCCGTCAAAGTACCCCATGGTGAGTCCGCTGGTGGCGAGTACGCCCGGATGCTCGCCCGGAACACGTGGACCGTCCGGATGGCCAACCGATGCGGGAAACAGGTCCATCTTGCCGTGGTTATAAGCCTGCTGCTCGGCGGTGTACTCATGACTCTGGTCGGCGGTGGCCGCCTGGCTGCGGTCAAGCCGGAAGGGATTGGAGCGCCCTGCTCCGTTCAATGGATTGCGCATGTTGGGATTGTGATGAAGCAGCCGTCTGGTGTAGCCATCCACCTTGGGAGTGCCGGGCAGCGCAGTGAACGAAGGCTCGCCTTTGGGATTAAGCGCGCGCGGATACGTCCCGAAGTAATGATCAAAGGAGACGTTCTCTTGAAATAGCACCACAACGTGCCGGATGGCCTCCCGCGCCTGCTGGAGCTTTGCAGGCGGTTGCGGGCCCGCCGCATCAACACGGGCCCCGCTAACGACCAGGATACATAAAATTCCGAAAATTCCTCTTCTCCAACTCATGCGTCCTCCCCGCTCGTTGATCATGGGCTGACTGACCCTGGCAGGGCAGGCCAATCTCCTGCCCGCCGGTCGAGTTCATCGTGCTGGCTCGATGGCACCGAATATCATACTTCAAATGCGCAAGGCCCGCGACGCGACGGGGCATTCGGAGGAGCCGATGATCTTGAAAGCCAGTCCGCGCGGCAGTTCGCCCAGTGTTTCGACCTAGCGCTAGCGGAATTTTTCTGAATCAAACAGCCGCGCCCGGTCCCGCTTTGCGGGATGTTCCCGATCAGAAAATCAGTAATGCTTCTGCCGGGGCATCGGACAATTTCACCGCACTAACATGACCCGAGTTCATCATTTGGTTGTTGATCCGGTGTTATAGCTTGTATTCTTTATATCGAGCAGCACTCTGCAACCAGCGGAGCATACCGTAGGACGCATAGGGGCGACATCCGGCAAATCGCTGTTGTCGGTGCTCCTGTGAACCGCAACAAGAGAATCTTGGAGAAGAGAGCTTGAAATTTCGATTGCCAGCCGAGATAAGGCACGACTTAAACGGTTTTCGCTGTCTGGTCGATCTCAATTCAAATGCCGACGATTTTTTCTTCGAAGAAATAGAACTTGAAATGGGATCCGTAGGATGGCTGGACGCCGATATGTGCGCCGCGCTTGGAGCAGTCCTGTATAAGCTGGGTGCCAATCTGAATGAGATTAAGCTAACGAATATCAAGCCATCCGTGGAAGGAATCCTCTGCCGAAATGGTTTCTTAAGCCATTACGGAAGGGAAAAAATGCCGGATCGCTACGGGACGACCATCCCTTACCAAAGGTTCGAGGTCAAAGACGACCGTTACTTTGCCACGTACATCGAGAACCAGTTCATTGGGCGATCTGAGATGCCAGCCATGTCGACCGCCCTGGAAAAAAAATTCAGGGAAAGTGTTTTCGAGATTTTCAGCAATGCCGTAATCCACTCTCAGACGAAGATGGGGATTTTTAGTTGCGGGCAGTTCTTTCCCAAGAAGCAGCAACTCGTCTTCACGGTGGCAGACCTCGGAATCGGAATTCGCAGAAATGTTGAGGAAAGTAGAGGCCTCGCCATGGCCCCAGACGAGGCGATATCGTGGGCCACGGAAGGAACGAATACGACCAAAAACGGGAGCATCCCAGGGGGATTGGGACTGAAATTGTTGCGAGAATTTATTAAACTTAATGAAGGCGTCCTACGGATTGTCTCTGACGCTGGCCATTGGATGCTTTCAAACGGCGCAGTCCAGACCGCGCTTTTTGACAATCCATTTCCGGGAACTGTGGTAAATATAGAGATCAACACATCGGACAAACATTCATACATACTGAAGTCTGAAGTATCCGAATCCGACATCTTCTAGGACGGCGCGAGAGGAAGTCAGCATGACCCAAGACCTGAGTCTGTCGGTTTTCGAAATTGTCGGAACCCCTCTCTGCGTCGCGTCCGATGACGGGCAGCGTGTGCACGACCGCATCGCAGCCGCTCTGAAAGATAAACGGAAAGTGATTCTCTCGTTTCTCAACATTACAAGCGTAACTTCCGCCTTCCTAAACGCCGCCATTGGCCAGCTATACGGGGAATTCTCCGAAGATGCCATACGCGCTGGCTTACAAGTCGCGGATATGGCCCAAGACGACCTAGCACTGTTGAAGCGGGTGGTAGAAACCGCCAAAACTTATTTCAAGGACCGCGAAGGCTTCAATCGCGCGGTCAACGAAGTGCTAGGTGACGAAGCCGATGCCAAGTAACGCTCAAGACATCACATCATATGCTTTTTCTGGTAACGACCGGCTTCTATTCGACGCAAATGTGTGGCTGTTTGTTTACGGGCCGAACAAACCGGGAGACACGCGTGCCGCGACTTATTCCAGGGCCCTTGCAGACATTATCGCGGCGGGGAGTATCATATACATTGATGTGGTGATCCTCTCGGAGTTCATCAACCGCTACGCTCGCCTGAGATACAATATCGCGCGCGGCAGCGGACGGGTGCCCGACAACTTCAAAACCTTTCGAAACGGCGCGGATTTCAAGCCAGTTGCACAAGAGATTGCAGAAATGGTAAGACGCGTCTTGAGGACCTGCTCTCGTACGGAATCGGGCTTCGCATCGGTCGATATTGGATCCCTCATCAACGAGTATGGGAAGGGCGAATCAGACTTCAATGACCAGATCCTTGCCGAGCTTTGTAGGAGCCAAGATCTCAGTTTTGTTACTGACGATGGTGACTTCAAAGGGTTTGGGTTGAGCGTCATCACCGCAAATAGAAAACTCCTGAACTGAGGACGGGCAGTTACCTCGCAACGTAGAGCCGTGAGCAGGGGGCAAGGAGTTCGCTGCCGACGCATAGATTCCAAACTGCGGAATCCCGATTTACGGGACGCCACCGGCGAAAGTAGCACAGCCGCTCGTGGCTGTGAGGGAAAGAACTGCAACACAGGCAAGAGTGCCTGTGCTACAAGCGCCCTGCAAAACGGTTCGCGGTTGCGCATCGGATTGCGCGACGAAAAGCAGGCAGCAGAAGAGTGCGAGTCCCTGGAAACCTGAGCGTCCGCGGGCAGAAATACGCATCGGCTTCAGAAAACGCCCTAGCCCTGGCTAAGGAATATTCCTCCCCGGCTGGTCAGTCCTCCGGCTGATGACCCGGTTTGGTTCCCATGCCGTGGCATCGGCATCATAGTCCCACTCAGGTGGGAACGAGCACACCCGTGCCACAAGTCGATGCGAGACACGAGGGCCCTCCGTTTTGACTTGCCTTTTGCAGGGCTCCGAGCTACGATTGGGCGATTTTTGGCTCTTTCGGCGATGCAGCCCAACGGAAACATTGACGCATGGCTAGCGGCAGGGTTCGGACTGGGGCTGTTCCTGTTTTTCAGGGGGCTGCGGACTTTTCGGAAGGGCCTGGTGGTAGCCGACACGCCGATTATGCCCATCCGGAGCGTTCCCATGGGTATCGTTCAGGTGCACGGCCACGCGGGCGGGGACACGCCGTTTCCCAGCCCCGTGAGCGGATCTCCCTGCTATGCCTTTCGAGTGGTGATTGACCGCTATGTCAACCAGAAAGGCTGGCAACACCACCGGACCGACCAGAACGGCAGCCGCTTCTATCTTTCTGATGACTCGGGCCGCATCCATGTGGAGCCGCGCGAAGCCGAGTTTGACCTGCCGGTGAATTGCCGCCGCCAGATTGGGGACGGCGCTCCCGGCTTCTCGCTGATGAACCTTTTCCGGCCTATGGAGGCGGACGCCTCAGACGGCTCCGGCCTCTCCGTCAACGCCAAGACCGAGGATGAACTGCTGGAATATTCGGGCGTTGGTTATGGCTGCACCGATCCCTTCCGCTTTACCGAATACTGCATCAAGCCGGACCACGAGTATGACGTGCTGGGCACCTGCGTGGAAAATGCCCGGCCCGAGGACGAACTCGACAGAAACCTGATTACCAAGGGAACTCACAACCCAACTTTCCTGATTTCTTCCAAATCGGTGGACGAACTCAAGCGCGGCATGGGATGGCGCTCGACGATGATGGTGATCGGCGGGGCGGCCCTGGCCGTTTTTTGCGCCGCGCTATTTATGACCCGGCATGGCTTTCTATAAATCTGGATCAGGAGGATGACAATGGTGGGAGTGGCGATTCTGGTTCTGCTGATTTTGCTGCTGATTATCATTGCCATTGTGGTCTACACGATCAGCATCTACAACAGCCTTGTGCGGCTGAAGAACGATATCGACAAGGCCTGGGCCAATATCGACGTCCTGCTGAAGCAGCGGCACGACGAGCTGCCGAAGCTGATTGACACCTGCAAGGGTTACATGCAGTACGAACAGAAGACCTTCGAGGCAGTCACCGAAGCCCGCAGCGCCTATCAGAAAGCCAGCACGGGTCCGGAAAAAGCCCAGGCCGACAACATGATGACGGGCGCCCTGAAAACCCTGTTTGCTGTGGCGGAAAATTACCCGGAATTAAAAGCCAATAACGACTTTATGCAGCTTCAGGGACGAATCACCGAGATCGAAGAAAGGATTGCCGACCGGCGCGAGTTCCTGAATGACAGCGTCAACACCTATAACATTCGCATCCAGCAATTCCCCGACATGATTCTGGCAGGGCTCATGCACCTGCTGCCGCGGGATTTCTTTAAGGCCACGGAAGAAGACCGGCAGGACGTCCAGGTAAAATTCGCCTGATGCAGCCAAGAAATTTCGGCAGCGGTTTCGAAGCAGGCACCGGAAACCGGCACCCTGATTCGCAGAACCGTTTCCTGCGAGATCTGGGGCCGAATGGCCCCAAGGACCCTGAAGGCCTTGCTATTTCAATCTCTTGCTCCAACCCTTGATGCCGGGTCCTGACACCAAAATGTGACTCTTATCGGCCGGTGAAGTGACAGACCCGAAAGGATTTTCCGGTGCGTGGAAACGAATGATTTTTTCTGAAAAGGGTTTGCATTGAATTAAAAGGGCTTAATGGCGACGGTAAAGTGTTCGATTTCAATGCCTAATTGGCACGCCGGTTGCTCTATACGGGTTGCGAAGGGGGATCTGCCATGATGGATCAGGACGACCTTCACCGGTTGCAGGAAGAACAGGAAGTGATGGATACGTGGCGAAAAGTTTCACGCCATGTGGTTGCTGACCTTCTTGAAGGCTGCTCGGCCTGCAGCACGGTGCGCGAGAGGAACCTCCTTCTGCGCTGCCCGTGGTGTGAGGATGTCTACCTGTGCCCGGGTGAGTGTATGCACGAGCACAACTCGCATCTGCACCCTACCGTTTCCTTCTGGTCGCACTGAGCCGGCCACCCTTGCTCAGTTTTCCTTCCCCATTCTCCGCTGAGGAAGAATTCTCAGACGGCCGATAGCTGGCCGAAGTTGTATCGGTTTCCCACACGGTGACGTTGCTCACCCTCAGTCCCTGGTCCTTCAATTTCCGTTGGAGTTCGGCCCCCAGATAGCACGCCAGATTTTCGGCGGACGGATTGGTTTCGGTGAAGGGGTCAAGCTCGTTCAGGAACTGGTGGTCGAAGCGCTCCGCCAAACCTTTGAGTGCGGCCCGCAGCTCGGAAAAATCGATCAGCAGCCCAATCGAGTTCAGCTTTTCGCCCCCGACCGTCACCCGCACCTTGTAGTTGTGCCCGTGGACGTTCTCGCACTTCCCTTTATAACCGCGCAGCGCGTGGCCGGCGGCAAAGGAATATTCAACCGAAACCTCAAACATGGGTCCTCTCGCTCTCTAATCCGCCTGGCCCGTCAGCGAGTAGCGCGCCTCAGGTCCTGAGATTCGCGGCCCCTCCCTGTCGCCCGGGCAAAAACCGAAAACCCGCAGATCCCGCGAGGCGGGACGGTCTGCGCTACCGCTACCGCCTAAATCTTTTTAAAAACGCACTACGAACATTCTTGCATAAATTCGCTGACCTCATCCAGCCGGCCAGCGCGGCGGTAGGGCGGAAGGCTTTCAAAAAAAATCTTTCCGTACGGCTTCTTGACAATGCGGTGGTCGAGGATGCCCAGCACTCCGCGGTCGGTCTCACTGCGAATCAGCCGCCCGAAGCCCTGCTTGAGGGCGATGACGGCTTCGGGAATCTGGTACTCGACAAAGGCGTTGCCGCCCTCTTCATTGATCTGCCGGATGCGGGCGGCCACCACCGGGTCCGTCGGCACGGCGAAGGGCAGCCGGTCAACGATAACGGCGCTCAGTTGCTGGCCCTGGACATCCACGCCCTGCCAGAACGAGCTGGTGGCAAACAGCACGGCGTGCGGGGTTGAGCGGAACCTGTCGAGCAACGCGGTGCGCGGCGACGAGCCCTGCATCATCAGGGGATAGCGAAGGCGGCGGCGAACCAGCTCGTAAACGGTCCGCATCTGCTGATGGGACGTAAACAGCACGAAAGCCCTGCCCTCCGTAGCCTTCAGCAGATTCACAATTTCAGCGGCCGCGCGCGAGGCAAACTCCGCACTGCGCGGATCCGGCAGATGCAGCGGCGTGTAAAGGATCGCCTGGCGGGCGAAATCAAAATGCGATTCCAGGATTTTTTCGCGCGCCGTCTCTAGTCCCAGGCGGCGCTTTAGAAAATCAAACTTTCCGCTGACGGCAAGCGTGGCGGAAGTGAGGATGACGGTCCGCACCTGCCCGAAGAGGCGCTCCCGCAGGATGGGCGAAACGTCGATGGGCGAGGCTTCAACAAACACTCCGCGCCCGCGCCTTTCCCACCAGTAAACCAGAGTGCGGTCGCGGCTTTCCATCACCACCTCGAGCGCCTGGCGGATTTCTGCCGCCCGCCGCGCCAGGTTGTTGATCTCTTCGGGCCGATCCTTGACGCCCAGCAAGTCCGTCTCCAGCCGGATGAGAGCGTTGACAAGCGCCGAGTATGTGCCGCGGCGAACATCCAGAAAACTCTCGCGGTTGTCGAAATTCGTCCGGCCATCGCCTGCCGGGAAGAGCTCAAAGAAAAGTTCGCTTCGCCGGCGAAGCTCGCGGACGGCGCTCGGCACTTCGGAGTTCTCAATGGACTTCGCTTTCAGGGTGGCTTCAGTGTCGCGCGCCAGCTCTTCCATCTGGTAATTGGAAACCTTCAGGCCGAAATACTGCGTGGCGACATCCTCGATCTCATGGGCCTCGTCAAACACCACGGCTGTGTAATCCGGCAGCAGGCCGGCGTAATCGGATTGCTTCAGGGCCAGGTCCGCGAAAAACAGGTGGTGGTTCACGATGATCAGGTCCGACTCGGCGGCGCGCTGGTGCATCCAGGTGATGAAGCATCGCTCGAACTGCGGGCATTTCTGTCCCGTGCAGGTTTCCCGCCGGGCGTCCACGCGCGACCAGAGTTCGCTCGAGTCCTGGAGTCCCTCCACTTCCGTGCGGTCTCCGGTTTCGGTGTGCGATTCCCAGTCCCGCAGGCGCGCGTAAAGGTCCACTTCTTCCAAGCCGCTCAGCACCGGCTGCCGTTCAATGTCGTACAATTTCTGCCGGCAAAGGTAGTTCTGCCGGCCCTTCATCAGAGTGGCGCGGAGGGTTGGAAACAGCTTGCGGATGAAAGGAATGTCCTTGTAGAAAAGCTGCTCCTGCAGGTTCTTTGTCCCGGTGGAAATAACCACCCGCTGTCCGCTGCGGACGAGCGGCGCCAGGTAAGCCAGCGTCTTCCCGGTCCCGGTACCCGCTTCGACAATCAGGTGCTGGCCGTTCTCGACAGCGGACTCGATCGCCTCGGCCATTTCCAACTGGCCCGGGCGGTACTCAAAGCTGGGATGATGGCGGGCCAGCCAGCCCGAGGCCCCGAAGATCCGTTCGAGCGGCGCCTTTTCCGTTGTTTTCTGACTCTTGCCACCCATGTGTATGCTGCAACGTGGCGCCGACCTTCAGGTCGGCATTTGGGAATTATGCCAGGCTGAAGCCCGGCGCTACAGAACCCTAACGGGTCATTATCGCTTGAGGACCAGTCTGGCGGGAATCCGCAACCTCCGTTAGACTGGAAATCCAAACTGAATGCTCATTGGCAAGGATAGCACAGATGGCTTTCAGGCCGAATGCCGCAACCGTCGTAATTGAGCAACCTATGCCGCAGTTGCCGCTCATCGTAATTCTCGGACGCCCCAACGTGGGCAAATCCACGTTGTTCAACCGCATTGTGGGAAGCCGCCGTGCGCTGGTGGGCAATGAGCCCGGCATGACGCGCGACCGCATCGAAGGGACGGCCGAGTGGGCGGGCGCGCGCTTTAAGCTGGTGGACACAGGCGGCATCGTTCCGCAGGACCGCGACCTGATGGCCACCGAAATCTTTCGGCACGCGCGGATGGCCATCGACCGGGCTGCGCATCTGATTCTGGTGGTTGACGGGCGCGACGGGGTGCTGCCGCTTGACCAGGAACTCTCGAATTTGCTGCGGAAAACCGGCAAGCCCTTTTCAGTGGCCGTGAACAAGATCGACCTGCCCATGCACGACCCGCTGGCCGCGGAGTTCGCGAGGCTGGGCGTGGAACACACTTTCGCCGTCTCGGCTGAACACGGCCTCGGAGTCGATCAGCTTCTCAACCACGTCACGGCGGGCTTCGAGGCGCCAGAAGAGGTTCCTGCCAGCCCGGAAGCGCCCGTCAGGATTGCGATCATCGGGCGGCCCAACGTGGGCAAATCGACGCTGCTCAACCGGCTGGCCGGAGAGGAACGTTCCATCGTGACTCCCATCCCCGGCACCACCCGCGATGCTGTGGATGCGGAGGTGGAGCGTGACGGCGCAAAATACGTTTTTATTGACACGGCGGGCATCCGGCGCAAAGGGAAAACCAAACTGCTGGCCGAAAAGCTGAGCGTGATCCAGGCGCGCAAGCACCTCGAACAGGCGGACATCGCCCTGTTTATTGTTGACGCTGAAGAAGGTGTGACGGCGCTCGACACCCACATTGCCGGCTACGCGCATGAAAGCCGCCGGTCCGTCATCCTGGTGGTCAACAAGTGGGACGCCATCCAGAAGGGCCCCACCGTTACGCGCGACTACACGCAGGAGTTGCGGCAGCGAATGAAATTCCTGGACTATGCGCCGATTGCCTTTATTTCGGCGCTGAGGGGCCAGCGCCTTCCCAGCCTGTGGAGCTTGATCGCCGAGGTTGCCTCGGCCCGGAAGGTCCGCGTGCCCACCGCCCGTATAAACGTCTTCCTGAAAGGACTCGATCTGCGAAGGCTTCCCAGCCAGCGCGGACGACCGTTGCGCATCTATTATCTGACCCAGGCAGCCGTATCCCCGCCTACCTTCGTTGCCTTCACCAACCGCACCGGCAAGCTGCACTTTTCCGTTGAGCGCTATCTCGAAAACCGCATCCGGGAAGAGTTTGGGTTCATGGGCAGCCCGATCGTCATCCGGTCGCGCCCCCACAAGTGAACATCGAGCAAATTCAGGACTTGCCAGGATACGCGGCCAAGGCCGTTAATTCGCTGTAAAAACAGGCGTTTCTTAGTTGGCAGCCATAGCCTGAGAAATGCTATACTTTACCTCGCGCAAAGGTATGGATGCCCCGCGTGAACGAGGCAACATGCTTGTCACTTCGTCTCAAAATGTAAGTGGAAGGGAGCTCGAATTACATGGCCTGGGAAATGGCGATTCGAGTAATCTTTATCATTTCAGTCATTGCCGCCGGCTACCACCTGCGGCCCTTTCATTGGTCTTCATTGGTTTCTTCTTTGGTTGGCGCGGTATTGGCATTTGCCTTCGTGTTTATCGAGATGCGCCTGAGGCAGGCCAGCCTTAAGCGCCTGATTGGCGCTGCGGTGGGCGGAACCCTGGGCGTCGTGGGCGCGCTCATCATCAGCCATCTGTTGAACCTCACTTCGCTGGAGAGAATGTCGATTTCGTACGTCCAGATCATTCTCCTGCTGCTGCTGGGTTACGTGGGCATCGTCGTGGGCGCGTCGAAGGGCGATCTGCTGAACCTGGCGGCGATGGGCGGAATATTCGCTGCGGAGCGGCAAGGCAGGAAGAGCAGCAAGATTCTGGATACCAGCGTGATCATCGACGGCCGGATTGCCGACATCTGCGAAACGGGATTTATCGAGGGCCCGCTAATCCTGCCGCAGTTCGTGCTGCGCGAATTGCAACTGGTGGCCGACTCGACGGACCCCATGAAGCGCAATCGCGGCCGGCGGGGCCTGGACGTCATGCATCGCATTCAGAAAATAGCTACCGTCCAGGTGCAGATTGTAGAAGAAGACTTTCCTCACATCCGTGAGGTGGACCTGAAGCTGATCGAACTGGCCAAGAAACTTGAAGGAAAAATCCTGACCAACGACTTCAACCTGAACAAGGTTGCCCAGCTTCAGCGCGTGCCGGTGCTGAATATCAACGAACTGGCCAATGCCTTGAAGCCGGTGGTTCTTCCCGGCGAGATCATGCGGGTGTTCATCCTCAAGGAAGGCAAGGAATTTAACCAGGGGGTTGCCTACCTTGACGACGGCACGATGGTCGTCGTAGACAACGCCAAGAAGATGATCTCAAAGACCATCGATATCTCCGTGACTAGCGTCCTGCAGACGACTGCGGGCAAGATGATCTTCGGGAAGTACGAGAACAGCAAACAGAGGGCCGAGGTCGTCCAGCCTCAGGGCTCGGCGGGGTCATAGGACCGCCGCGGCGTGTCCGCCCGGTTGAACGGGGCACATTTCTGCGATGAGAGTGTTAGCCATTATTCCCGCTGCGGGCGCGGGCGTGCGCATGGGCAGTGAAACGCCCAAACAGTTTCTTTCCATCGACGGCGTGCCGATCGTGGTGCACACTCTGCGGAAATTCAACGACGCCGAATCAATTGACGAAATCTATTTGGGCTTGCGGCCTGAGGATATGGAGCGCGCCCACGTCGAGCTTCAACGGGAACAATTCCAAAAACCCGTTCGCCTGGTTGCCGGCGGCTCAACGCGCCAGCAGACCGTTTCCTTGGCCCTTCAGAAAGCCTCTCCGGACACCGACATCGTCGTGGTACACGATGCCGTACGCCCTTTTGTGAGCCCGGAGATGATCCATCTCTCGGTCGAGGCGGCGCGCAAGTCGGGCGCGGCAATTTTTGGCGTTCCCAGTGTGGACACGGTAAAGCAGGTGGAGCGGCAAACCATTCTGGGAACCATTCCGCGCGAACGGATTGTGCTGGCGCAGACACCCCAGGCCTTTCGCTTCAACATCATTAAAGAAGCCTGCGACCGCGCGGAAGCAGACGGCTACGATGGGACGGATGAGGCCAGTCTGGTGGAAAGGCTGGGTGGCGCGGTCACCGTTCTGATGGGCTCGGACCGGAACATCAAAATCACCAAGCCTTCGGACCTGCCGCTGGCCCGCCTCTTTCTTGCGCAGGAGCACGAACAGGCCGAACGCCGCGAGAAATTGCTCATGTAAGAGCAAGCCTCATTGCAATGGACATCAATCACCCGGCCCCCATGGGCCGCGAAGGCTGTGAGACAAGACTGTGAACTCGAGATGCGCGCACCGGATCGGTTTTGGCAACGACGTCCACCGGCTGGCCGCGGGCAGGAAGCTCATTCTCGGCGGAGTCCACGTTCCCTTCGAGATGGGTCCCGTGGGCCATTCCGATGGCGATGCGCTGGCCCACGCCGTGTGTGATGCCCTGCTGGGGGCGGCCGCGCTCGGCGACATCGGCCGGCACTTTCCCGATACTTCGCCCGAGTGGCACAATGCCTCGAGCCTGATGTTTCTGCGTCGCGCGCAGGAATTGCTCGACCAGGAAGGATACCGGATTGTCAACGTCGATTCCACCATCAGCCTGGAGCGCCCCAAGCTGGCGCCTTTTATCCCGCAGATGAAGGAAAAAATCGCCGAAGCGCTTGGCATCGAGCCGCAGCAGGTAAGCATCAAGGCGAAAACTGGCGAAGGCGTTGACGCCGTCGGCAGGGGCGAGGCCATCCGCGCCGACGCTGTGGTCCTGATTGAGCCGCTGGCCGCCGCATTCCCGCAGCAGCAGAACAGGCGGCCACAGGCGCATTCCATATAGGACCCAACCGCAAAGATTCAGGCAAATCCCCAGCGGAGCATTTCTTCTCGAAACCGCTTGAAATGCGTCGGACCCCGGCTTAGCATGGGGTTAAAGCTAAAATCCCTTTCCGAGGTGAAGACCATGACGGTTTCAACCTTGACCGAGTCGCGGGGGGAAGTTTTTTCGATTGCTGAAGCTACCACAGTTTATGCAGCAGCTCGCTACCTCCGGGAAAAGCAGGTCCGCGCCGTTGCCGTGTGCGACAGCCAGGGGAAAGTAGTCGGCGTTGTATCGCAGAGCGACATCTCTGACAAAGTTGCTGCTGAGAATAAATGTCCTGAATGGGTCCGCGCATCAGAGATCATGAGCACACGCCTGGTTACGGTCTCTCCGCAAGAATCGATCGAGCAATGCTTTGAGTTGATGGAAATGTATGGCATTTACCATCTGCTGGTGATTGCCGAAAACGGCGCGTACCGCGGCATGATTTCGATCCAGGACTTGCTGAAGATCATTGCGTTTCAAAACAAGGCGCTTGCCGAAAGTCTGGAAGATTACATCGTGGGCAGGCGTTAGCCTCAAGGGGCTGCCAGGCAGAAAGGGCCTCATCGACACGACAGGCCTGCGCGGGCCAGGTCAGAGTGCAGGTGTCGGTTGGCAGGTTCCGGTCAGGATTGCAGGCAGCTCTGCCCAGCCAGCAGTTCCCCCTCGTAATGTTTTGAGTTGCATGCCTTCCAGGTGGATGCGCCCGACAGCCGCGACAGAATCCGGCAACCGCAGCCGGTGCGGACCCGCCTGTTTGCGCTATGATGTAAAATCCTTGGCCTGTTGGGACCTTCTTCACGTTTGCTGATGGACAAATGACTGCGGGACATGAAGCCATGAAACGCAATGTGGATGCGCTGTCGGAGACGCAATTCGACCTGGCCATCATCGGGGGCGGCATCAACGGAGCGTCTACAGCGCGTGAAGCGGCCTTGCGCGGCATGAAAGTCGCGCTGGTGGACGCGGGCGATTTCGCGGCCGGCACCTCCAGCCGGTCTTCGAAACTGATCCACGGCGGGCTGCGATACCTCGACCAGTTCGAATTCCGGCTGGTGCACGAAGCCCGGCGCGAACGGCGGCTGCTCTGCAAACTCGCGCCCCATCTGGCGTGGCCGGTGCCGTTTCTGTTTCCCATCTACCGCGGGGATCCGTATTCCCCGCTGAAGGTCCGGCTGGGGCTGAGCATTTACGATCTGCTGGGCAATCTTGGAGCGGCCGACCGCCACCAGACGCTGAGCAAGGAGGAGATGCTGCGGCGCATCCCAAGGCTCGAGCCGGAGGGCCTGCGCGAGGGCGCGCTCTATCACGACTCGTTGACGGATGACGCGCGGCTGACCATTGAAAACATTGTGGACGCCGCAGCACACGGGGCGGCGGTCGCCAACTATGCGGAAGTCCGCGGTTTCATGCTGGGTACGCGAAAAGGAAACGGTTGTCCCACCGTGACCACTGCCGAGGTGGAAGACCGCCGGGCCGGCCGCCGGTTTGAAATCTCCTCGCGATTCTGGGTAAACGCAACCGGCCCCTGGGTGGACGGTGTGAGGGCAATGCTGCCGGGCTATGACGGGTCAAAAACGGTGCGGCTGACCAAGGGTACACACATTGTGGTCCCGCCCGTCGCGGGCGACTTTGCCCTGTTCGCGGCCATCCTGCCGGGCAAGCGCATTTTTTTGATGATGCCATGGCACCGCCATGGCCTGCTGGGAACCACGGACACCGACTATGATCGAGATCCAGCCCAGGTGCGTCCGGATATTGGCGACGTTGAATATCTTCTCGGAGCGGTGAATCGGGTGCTGCGCCAGCCGCTGCACGAAACCGACGTGATCGGCGCGTATGCGGGCCTGCGGGCGCTGGCCATCCAGCCTGGCGCAAGCCCGTCGGAAAACACCCGCGAGTATCGCCTGCACCAGGACCCTTGGGCCGACAATCTGATCACTGTTTGCGGAGGTAAACTGACCACTTCGCGTTCGCTGGCAGAAAAACTTGTCGATCACGTGGCGGCCAGCCTGCCGGGCGATGCACCGTCCGGATGGACAGCGCACCCGACGCGCAGCACACCACTGCCCGGCGGCCACACGGATAATTTCGAAAAGTATTCGAGGGATGCTGCGAAGGATGCAGTGCAACTTTTTGATATTCCGCAGGCCGCGGCTGAGCGCATCGTGAGGACCTATGGCACGCGCTGGCAGCAGGTGCTGGAGCCTGTCCGCTCAGACCGCAAGCTGGCCGACCCGCTTCCCGGCGCCGCGGATTGCCTGGGCGCGGAGGCCGCATTTGCAGTTGAGCAGGAGATGGCCCGCGAGATTGATGACTTTCTCCTGCGCCGCTCCGGGCTGAGCTGGTACGCTGCTGACGCGCTTCGCGAAGCCGTGCCGGCCGTGGCGGAGATTTTTGCCGATCGACTCGGATGGGACTCGGCGCGGCGCGAGACCGCCGTTCGAGATTTTCATCGTGCCGGCCATTTCAGCTTTGAAGGCGTGAGTTAAACCGCCTGCGGATATCGAGGCCCGCTTGAAAAAGACGGCCAGAAAATACGTGGTTAACGGGCGCGTGCAGGGTGTCGGTTTTCGGTTTTTCGCAGAGAACTGGGCCAATCGCCTGGGGCTTTCGGGGCACGTTAAGAATTGCGCGGACGGTTCCGTGGAAGCTTACGCGATCGGCGATGCGGCTGCGCTCGAGGAATTCAAGGCCCGTCTGGCGGAAGGCCCGCGCGGCGCGCGCGTGGACCAGATCCAGGAATTTGAAGAGCAGGTGCACCGCGACTACAAACGCTTTGTCATTGAAAGCGACTGGTAGCGTAGCAGACGTAGCGCCCACCCCGCCAGGACGGGGTGGGCAGGCGCCGGTCCCGCTCCTGCGGGATCGGCGCTACATCGACAAGAAAGAGGAGACGTTGCGTGGACAATCTCAAGGCGCTGATCCGTGAAGTTCCAGACTTTCCCAAACCAGGAATACTGTTTTACGACATCACAACGCTGCTGAAGGACCCGGTGGGCCTGCACGCGGCTGTGGACTCTCTGGCCGACCATTACGTTGGCCAGGTGATCGATCGCGTGGTGGGAATTGAGGCGCGCGGCTTCATCTTTGCGCCCATGGTGGCCTATCGGCTGAATGCTGGATTCGTTCCCGTGCGCAAGCCGAAAAAGCTTCCCGCCGAAACGGCGCGTGTGGAATACAGCCTGGAGTATGGCAAGGACAGTCTGGAAGTCCACCGGGACGCGATCAGCCAAGGCCAGCGAGTGCTGATCATTGACGATCTGCTGGCCACAGGCGGCACCGCGGCGGCAGTCGCCGAACTCGTGGAGCAACTCGGCGGCAACGTGGCAGGCGCCGGCTTCCTGATTGAACTCGAATTCCTGAACGGGAAGGAAAAACTCACGAAGTACGATTTGCACTCGGTGCTGAAGTATTGATCGACCGCGCGGCGCCAAGCCGCCTCGGCCCGCACGCCCTTTATGGTTTCGCGCCCTGATCAGGCTGCAAGACTGTCATGATTGCGTCCAGAAAGTGGCTTTCCGGCAGCGCGCCTTCAAACGTCTGCGTCTGGTTGATCACCGTCTTGGGTACGGCGTAGACGCGATACTGCGAAACCAGATCGGGAAATTCCGTGGCCTCGATGCAGTCGGCCGTGATGTGCTCGCTTTCCATTGCAAACTGGTGCGCCAGGCGGACCGCCCGCGGGCAGTGCGGTCAGGTAGGCGTTACAAAGACCTCCAGATGGACTGGCTGGTCAAGCTGAGCAAGCCTTTCTTTGCTCTCCGGGCCCAGGCCGGAATCACCCTGTGAAACGTCGAGAATCGCATCCAGCACGGTGGAAAATTCATAGCCGGCCGGCATGCCGTAATAGCGGATACCGTAGTCCTTCCCGTTGCGGATCACTGTAGCAGGGGCCTTATCTACGCCGTACTCGGCCACCTTCTCTTTGTCGAGAATAAAGTCGTAGACTTCGAGCGATAGCTTGTCGGACAGTGCGGCCAGATCCTCGATAACCTGGCGAGTTTCAGGCCCATATTCCAGGTTCAATTCCTGCGTAAAATGGATGATTTTGACGGGAGCCGTCATTGTGCTCAGCCGTCGGCGGATTTCTACAGCGTCTTCGTCACTGAGTAATCCCATAAAAATCCCCTCCCTGCGCGCTCGACACGATGCGGCAATCCCACGCGATGGTTTCCCGTAAGGTACGGCGCCGCGCCCACCAGCTACAACTTGCGCCAACACACATTTGATGCCGCACAGAAGCCAGAAGATTCGCGAAGCTCCTTCAATTCCTTAGCTCGACGATGGTGGCGCCCCCGCCGCCTTCGCCCTGTGGCGCAGGGTAAAACCTTTCCACGTGCGGATGCGAGGCGAACATTTCATGGAGGCTCCTGCGCAGGATGCCCTTCCCAAATCCGTGGATGATCCGCAGTCGGGTTCGGCCAGCAGTATAGGCCCGGTCCAGAAACTCATCCACCCGGTCGCGCGCTTCCTCCGCCGTGTTGCCGATCACATTGATTTCGTCCGGCACCTCCGAGGGAGCATTCTCAATCTTCATACCCAGGCGGCCTCGGGGGAGCGGGGTGTTCTCTGGCGGCGCCGATTTCCTGGCCACGATCTCCGCCTCAGCCCTGGCAATTCGCACCCGCAGGTTCCCTGCCTGGACCTGAAGATGGCCATCCATAACCTCTGTAACCGTCCCCATCGTGGCAAGGTTCGGCACGCGCACCTGGTCGCCCACGGCAACCGGCGTCTCAGGAGTGATTTGCTGACCGCGGGAGGGCTCCGACAGAGCGTTCAGCACCTCCGCGTTCCATTCCTCGCGCGCCTCCTGCTTCAGCGCCAGGACCTTGCGCTCAACTCCCCTGGGCAGCCGGGGCTTTTCAACGCGGGCGCGCAGGTCCGCCAGAGCTTCGTCCCAGCGTTTTTCCATCGCCCGCAGCGTTTGTTCAAGGCGCGCGTCGAGATCTTTCAGCTTTGCGCGGCGTTCCTGCTCGGCTTTGGTTTCCAGTTCGACGGCACGTGCCAGCAACCTGTTCTCTTCCGCCTGGAGGTTCGCCAACTGCGACTCCACCAGCGAGCGCTGTTCGTGCAGAGCGGCCAGAAGCGCCGAGGCATCTGCCTCCTCCGTCCCGATCAGTTCGCGGGCCTTCGCCACAATTTCTTCCTGCAATCCGAGGCGCGCAGCGATATCCAGAGCGCTCGATTTCCCCGGCAGGCCCACCAGCAGCCTGTAAGCGGGTTGAAGCGTTTCCTCGTCGAACTCCATCGCAGCGTTTTCGGCTTCCGCAGTTTCGCTGCCGTAGGCTTTCAGCCGGCCGTGGTGGGTGGTTACAAAGGTGAGCGCGCGCGACTTCCTGAAATGCTCAAGGACCGCTATCGCCAGCGCGGCGCCTTCGCCAGGCTCTGTGCTCGATCCCAGCTCGTCCAGCAGGACCAGGTCACTCGGCCCCACAACCTCAACCATGTTGCGGATGCTGGTGATGTGCGCCGAAAAGGTGCTGAGGTTCGCCTGGATGGATTGCTGATCACCAATGTCCGCCAGCACGCGATGGAACAGCGGCAATTGCGCATCGCTGGCGGCTACCGGCAGCCCGGCCTGGGCCATCAGCACGGCAATTCCCACGGTCTTCAGCGCCACCGTCTTGCCACCGGCGTTCGGCCCGCTGATCACCATCATGTTCTTGGGACCCTGCAAGGTGATCCGCAGCGGAACAGACTTCCGGCCGGCCCGACGGAGCGATTTTTCAAGCAGCGGATGCCGAACGTCCCCAAGCGCAATGCCCTGCCCGCCGCCAAGCTGAGGTATGCAGCAATCGTAAGCCGCCGCAAAATCAGCCTTCGCAAAAACCAGGTCCAACTCAGCGAGGGTGGAAGCAGTGGTCAGCAGGTCAGCCAGGCGCTGGCGAAGCTTTTCCGTATATTCACCCAGGATTCGCTGCGTTTCAGCATACTCGTGGTCTTCGAGCTCAACCAGCTCATTATTCAGCGGCACTGTCTCCATCGGTTCAAGGAAAACCGTAGCTCCTGAAGAGCTGGCGCCGTGGATCACACCGGGCACATGCCGCTTTTCTTCCGCGCGGATGGGGACCACAAGCCGCTCATTGCGCAGCGTGACCACGGCATCCTGCAGCACCTTGTCGCGGCTGAGCCGCCGCATCAGGGTTTCCAGCGTCTTCTCGATTTCATGCCGCAGGCGTTCAATGGATCGGCGCAGCCGCGCAAGCTCCGGGCTGGCGGAAGAATCGACGGAGCCGTCCGGGTGGATCTTGCCATCAAGCGCCGAAAGCAGCGAGCGAAAATCCGGCAGCGCGCCCGCCAGACTCGCCAGATGAGGAAAAGAATCCGCGGCGAAATTCTTTCTCAGTTCCTGGCCTTTCCCCATCACGGCCAGGACGGTCAGGATTTCGCGCGCGGTGCAGGCAATTCCCTCCACGCGGAGGCGGCCAAGAATCGGGCCCGGGTCCTCCAGCCCTCCGAGCGACGGCCGCGTCCCCTGGCGGAGATAATTCCCGGCCTCGCGCACGCGCTCAAGCGCAACCCTGATGTTATCGAGATCGTCATCGGGAGCGAGCGCCGCAATCAGAGGGTGGCTGATGGGACCGGAAAGATATTCGCGCAGAAGCTCCTTGACCGCGTCGAATTCGAGAACGCGGCAGGAATAGCGATCGAGCGTTGCGGAAGAAGAGCCAGAATCGTTCATGTCAGCGATGCAACCCCACCCATCGAGAAGGGCTCCTAAATCTCTTTTATCACGCGCGCGACAGCTTCATCCACCGTATGGACGGTGGTGATCATTTCAATGGCGGGGCCTCTTGCCCTGTTTGATTGCCCGGCAAGTTCGGCTTCCTGATTCAGGCAATCGATCACTGGCCGCCAGTACGGGAGCATCACCAGCAGCGGCTTTGGCCCGCCCACGGCCCGGCAGAGGGCCGACTTGTTCATCATCTCCCACACCAGCGCTAATTCCGCCAGCGTTCCCGTGCCGCCGGGCAGCACAACGTAAGAATCACCTCGCTCAATCAGCGTGAGCAGGCGCTCCATGAACGTCGCGGTGCGGACTTCTTCCACAATCCAGCGGTTTGCCGTGGTGGTCCACACGTCGCAGGTGACGCCGATGGTGTGTCCGCCGGACTCTCGCGCTCCGCGGGCCGACGCTTCCATCAGTCCGCCGTAACCGCCGTTACAGATGGCGAAGCCCGCCTGCGCCAGACGTCCTCCCAGTTGTCGCGCTTGCTGGTACATCTCCGTGCCTTCTCCGGGAAGCGAACTGCCAAAGATAGTGACCGTTTTCATAAATAAAATTCTGATGCGCATCTGCGGAAAGGGAAAGCGAACTGCGGCGCAATCTCAATGATCGTTATCGCGTATCTGCGTACCGGCGGTAAATCTCCAGCGCGATCTGGTCAAGCACTTTCGTCGCCTCGGTCCAGTTGACGGCATATTGATTTCCGATGATTACGAAAGCCAGACGGCGGTCTCCCGGCAAATTCATATAGCCGGAAAGCGCGTTCACGTGTTCGAGCGAGCCGGTTTTGGCGTGGACGCGGCCTTGCAACGGAGTGCCGCGAAACCGGTCCGCCAGGGTGCCATCAACCCCGGCCACCGGCAGCGCATCATAAAATGCCTGAAACCAGGGTTGGCGCGCGTCAAACTGCAGGAGTTTCATCACTGCGTCGGGAGTCACCAGCGTTCCGCGTGACAGGCCTGACCCGTCCTCAAACTGGACTTCTTCGGGGGCAATCCCAACCTTCTGCAGAAATCCACCGAGAATCTTCAGTCCGTCTTCAGCGCTTCCCTGATGATGCTCAACCTGCGACATGGTCCGCAGCAGCATTTCAGCGTGCAGGTTCTGGCTGACCTTGAGTGTGACCTTCACATCCTGGCTCAGCGGGAGGGAATCATGCTCAGCCAGAACTACGCGCTGCTCCGGGGCTCGGGCTTCTGGTCGGTGGGCGGCTTCCTCAGGCATGACCTCCCTGACCACCACTTTGCCGTCCACCTTCACGCCGCGCTGCTCCAGAAGCTTGCGGAACATTTCACCGATGAACAGCGGCGGGCCCTCAATGGATATGTATTCGTCCACGTCGTGTGAACCCACGGGAATGTGGCCCCAGATGTCAAGTTCCATGGAGCCTGGAAACCGGCTGATCTCAATTTTGGCCGGAATTCCTGAAGCCGTGGTCGTCACATCACTAGCGATTTTGTAGTAGCCATCGCCCGCATCCATCACGATTTGCGCCCTGGGGCCAGGGAAGGCTGCCGGACGGATTTTGAGCCTCAAGGAATTGTCATTGAACGCCAGGGCAGTGATCGGCGCTCCGTAATCCCAGGCAAGGTCATCCACGGCCCAATCGGTCCCGTAGGGCTCATGGACGAAATAAGTGTCATCCGCGTAAAGATTGCCGCTGACTTCGCGAATGCCACTGGCCGCAATCTGGTCAGCAAGTTTTTCAAAGTCGAGGTCAGCCGGAAGGCGCTCCGGTGAGTTGTACTGATAAGGCACAACGCGGCTGCCAAGGTTCGGATCGCCTCGCCCCACGAGGATGAGGTCTGGCACGCGGCCTTGGGGGTCCGGCGGTGCTGAACTCTCCACCGTGGTTCGAAAAATGAAATCCGGCCCCAGCGTGCTGAGCGCCGCCGAGGTGGTGAACATCTTCATATTGGAGGCCGGCTGGAAGAGGTGCTGCGGGTTCCGCATGTAGAGAATTTCGCCATCGGAAAGCCGCACGACTTCAATCCCCCAGAATCCCCGGCCGGCAGGCGAAGATTCAAGAATGGACTCGATCTTTCCAGCTAAGGTGTCGGACTGTGCAGCGGCCTGGAGCGGAACGAGCAGCGCGCAAACTACAACGGTGATCGCGAGAGCAACGCGGAACAGGCGCAAGGTTGAATGATGCAGCAGGGCGTGTGAAGACCGCCCGCCAGGCACGCATCGCAGAGGCGCCATCAGCGGCAGTCCTTGAAGTGTGGAATCAGATGGACGGAAGGCCGAATCAGCTTGCCAGCCATCGAGCGACATCCTTGGCAAAGTAAGTGAGAATCATGTCCGCGCCTGCCCTGTGGATGGACAGCAGCATCTCGAGGGCGGTGCGCTTCCGGTCAATCCAGCCGGCGCGGGCGGCGGCCTCGACCAGGGAGAATTCTCCGCTCACCTGGTAGGCCGCAAAGGGAACATCGAAGGCCTGGCGAGCAAGCGCAAGAATGTCCAGGTAGGCGAGCGCGGGTTTCACCATGATGATGTCGGCGCCCTCTTCGATGTCGAGCGCGATTTCGCGCATCGCTTCCCGCTGGTTGGCCGGGTCCATCTGGTAAGAACGGCGGTCGCCAAACTTCGGAGATGAATCGACTGCCTCGCGAAAGGGCCCGTAGAGCGCAGAAGCATACTTGGCGGAATAAGCCATGATGGGAATGGCGCTGAACCCTTGCGAGTCCAGTTCGTCCCGGATGTGGCCTACACGTCCGTCCATCATGTCGGACGGCGCCACCATGTCGGCCCCGGCCTGCGCCTGGGTCAGCGCAGTTTTGGCCAGCAACTCCAGCGTTGAGTCGTTGTCCACTTCCCCATCTTTGACCACCCCGCAATGGCCGTGGCTGGTGTACTCGTCGAGGCACGTATCACAGATCACCAGCAAATCGGGCAAGCCCTTCTTGATGGCGCGGACGGCGCGCTGCACAATCCCGTCCGGGTCCCAGGCGCCGGAACCGACGTCATCTTTAGTCTCGGGAATTCCAAAGAGAATCACGGCGGGAATTCCGAGATCAAAAACAGACTTGCACTCTTCCAGCAGGAGGTCAACGGACCAGCGGTAGTTGCCCGGCATGGAATGGATCTCTTCCTTCACCTGTGAACCGGGGCAGGCAAAAAGCGGATAGACCAGCGAGCGCGGAGACAGCCGGTTCTCTTTCACCAGTTCGCGGATGGGCGCTGTCCGCCGCAGCCGCCGGGGCCGATGAATTGGAAATGCCATGGTGCCTACCCTCGCTACGGTTATGCGAATTTCTTCGACCCAGACGCCACGGCGATTGGAAATCCCGCCGCCGAATCATTACCACCTATATCGGATCGACGAGACTAATACAAGCGCTCGTTTTGGCGAAGATTTCCGAAGGTCCCGACATTCGCCAGTGAAATGGCCACGCGGAATTCGTTTTCGCGCCGCAGCGGACCCAGCGAGAACCTTCGATACTCGACATTCACGGCAAAGCAGGAGAAACGGTAACCTGCCTGTCCAACGGTCTGATGTGCGATACGCTCCACGAAGTTGTAGTCAACTCCGGCCGCGCCGCTGAAACCATTATGGTCTACGTTCCCGTAAGTCACCAGCGTTCGCAGCAGGTTGACCGACGGAATCTGAGATAGCGGTACGGTCGGCAGAACGGGAGTCAACTGCGCCGCCGTGCGGCTGATGAAAAAATCCGTCAGCGACAGTCCCAGGAGTCCCCGGTGCATGTTGGACGTGATCCCGGCGTTCAATACGCCGCCGCCATTGGGGCTGAAGTCCGCGCGCAGTTCGGTGTCATAGCTCGACGAAGGCGCCAGCTTGAGCACTGAAACCAGCGGTGAAAGATTGCGGCCCTGCGCAAAAGCAAAGCCCGTCAATCCCGTGGTGGGCTGCCACACGATGTCCTTGCCCGGCTGGAGAGCGCCGCCGAAGGTAGGATCAAAATAATAGATTTGCGAAAGCCGCAGGGAGACCAGTTCATGCGCCTGGGGAATCGGCTGGCCGGGGGCGACATCTTTGCGGACCAGAATCGAGTTCGTCAGTGAATACTCAATCTCATTCGTTTCGGCCATGGTGTCCAGAGCGTCGAACCGCACAACGTCCATGATGTCCTGCGGATCAGTGGCCTGTACCAGGTGATATTGAATGTCCGGCTCGATCAGATGTTTTACCAGGTAGCCGCCGATGGGATGGGCAAATACTTTTTCCAGGGATGGCGGCCGGACATCGAGCGAGAAATCGCCCATGAAGCGGTCTACGGCCGCGGCGCCCGGCTTTCGGCTGGTGCCATATCGCGTGAGCCAAACACCACCCGAGGGCGTCACATGAAAATGCAGGAAGGGTTTCATCCGCAAAGTCAGCTCAGGATGAAAATTGAACCGTTCGGAAAAATTAGGAGTTTCGAAATCGGGCTGGGTCCGGGATACCGCTCCGGCGGATGTGTCGAAAGAGAAAAACAGGGGTGTGTGGCCGACCTGCCTGTCCATGCCGGACAAAGAAAAGCTGGGCGTGTGGCGGATGGTGATGGAGTTCGCGCCGCCGCCGGTGGTGGACAGAAAGTTCTGGTAGCGTGAGAGATAGAAATTGACGCTGTAGGCATCAAAGTTCTTCGTCAGGAACCCCGTTTGCCGCGCCTCTGAAGTGACGGCCTGCGTAAAGTTGTTGGCAAAGGCTTCCCGGAAGGCCAGCGAACTGGCGTAATCCACGTTGACCACGCCGCGAAATCCCGCCCAGACGTGGTCCGCCTGGCCGATGGCCCTGATGCTCTCCCCCGGCGCCGCCAGTTCCGGGGAACCCGCCGGCCCTCGATCGCTTACGCCGAAAGCGCTGACGTCAAAGCTGCTGTCGGCGCTTGGGCGCGCGCGGAATTCTCCGCTTCCTCCCAGGCCTCGCGTGCTGTAATTCACCACGCCCAGCGTCAGGTCCGCACTGCGATTCATGGCCCAATAAAAACCGTCGCCAAAAGTGAATCCCTTCTGCGAGGAGTTGCCGACGGTCGGCAGCAAGAAACCGCTTTGCCGGGGCCGGGGGGCGATGGAGTCTACCAGCACGGGAAAATAAAGCACCGGCACGCGAAGAAAACGAAACACATTGTTGTGGGCAATCACTTTGTCCCCGGCCTTGATCGACGCGCTGCCGGTGCTGATGGACCATCCCGTGTTCTCGCACGGGCAGGTGGTGACACGGCCATCGGAAATCTTGTAGGCGGCCTGGTTCAGTTTCTCAACAATCCTGGCCTGCACAAAAAATGGGTTTTCTGTCTCTATGACGCCCGGGCGATGCTTCAGATGCGGGCGGCGGATGTAACCTTTGCCGTTCAGGAACCAGCCCTTTCCGGTTGGGACGTTGTAGTGAAGTTCGGCCGCTTCCAGGTGGGCCGTCGAGTCGTTGTAAACCACATGACCGGTGGCAGTCACCTGGCCGGTTGACTGGTCATACGAAGCCTGGTCAGATGTGACCTGCATGTCCTGGTAAGTCACAATTACGTGACCGTGCAACAGATAGATGTTCCCCTGTATTTCCTGGGAGTCTGCATGCACGGTGACCGTAGGCGACTGGTCCGACAGCGTGGAAGGGACGGCCGGCAGCGATTGACCCAACAGATTGGAGGAAAGTGAAAACAGGAGCCAGACGGCGAGGATTAGCGGCCTGATTTGGTGAGATGTTTGTCGGTTGGGAAAACGGCCAATAGGTCCCATCACGTTTATCAAAGCTCGTATTCTACCCGCAAAAGCTTTCTTGACGCGCATGAATTTGTTAAGATGTTGTGGGAACTTTAGTTGGATGCTCGAAAGGGGTGTCCGGTCGCAGTGAAATGTCCTACGTGTGGGTTTATCAGTTTTCCCGGTAATGAACAGTGCAAGAAATGCGGGCACGAGTTCACCCAGGTCAACGGCCAGACTGAGGGAATTCCGCCGCTGTTCCACCGCGCGGGCAATGGATCAAGACCGCCGGAGACGCCGGAATCCGAGTCTCCCCTGGACCAGACCGATCTGAGGGGAGAGGAACCCGGGAGCCTGGATGTAGAACTGCAACCCCAAGCCCTGCCTCCTGACCCGATTAAACCTGAACCTGAAAAACCGATCGAGCCGCCTCCACCAGACCAGGGGGCGTCTCCCTGGCACTCCGATCTCGCGGACCGCGTACAGGAGTATCGTCAGCGGCGCGCCCGGCTTCAAAAGGAAGAGGAAAGCCGGAGTAACGCGCTCAATCTGGATTTTGGGCCGACAGTTTCCAAGCCGGAAGACGTCCGGCCTCACATTCTGGACTTCCGCGGGGGCGGCTCGGATGACCGGCTGAGGCCCAGAATAGGATCGGCGCCCCCTTCCTTTGGAATGCGCAGCTTTGAGTCAGCTTTTATGGAGGAAGAAGTTGAGGCCCCCGCCGCTCCGCCCGCGCCGCCTCCAGTCCTTCGCTCCGAGACAGCTCCTTTGGAAATTGAACTCGGGCCGTTCGTGGATTCCTCCTCAGCCGTGGAAGAACCTGAGCCGTCAGGGGTGTCCATCGCCCAAATGAAAACTCGATTTTATGCCGGGCTGATTGACGCCCTTATTCTCCTGGCGGGAGCAGTTGTATACGGGTTGATCGTCTGGAAAGTGGGCGGGAAATTTTCTTTCGGGCCACTATCGACAGGCATAACCGCTCTGGCTGCCGGTTTTTTTGTCTTCGTGTACTTCACCGGCTGTACGGCGATGGCCTCGGCCACGCCTGGGCTGATGTGGACCGGGCTCGAGGTGATAACTTTCGACGGCAATCCACCGCGGTTTTCCGACTGCGTCTGGCGGGGCTTCGGGTATCTGGTTTCAATGTCTGCCCTGATGTTGGGATTTATATGGGCAGCCGTGGATGCCGAGGGGCTCACCTGGCATGATCGGATGTCCCGGACTTTCGTTGTTCCCAGCAACCGATATTAAAACGCCAGTCAATTGGTCCTCTGACCATGGGTTGCCGCGCCGTGGCCACGCAGGGTTGTTGGCGACGCTCCCTCTACTCCAGCAACAGCCGCGAATAGACCTGCGGGTCAACGTTCCCGCCACTCACCACGCAGCAGACAGTCTGGTCCGCAAAGCTTTTGGGCTCCGTCAGGATTGCCCCGACGGCAAGCGCTCCCGTCGGTTCCACCTTCAAATTGGCCAGACTGAAGAGCACGCGCAATCCTTCCGCGATCTTTTCCTCGGGAACTTCTACAATCTTCTGCAGGCCGGTACTTAGGATCTCCCAGTTGCGGTCGCCGAGGGAAATAGTCCGCGCACCGTCAGCGATCGTCTGCGGCTCGCTTTCGTTGGAAACAATCTGACCCTCTTTGAGCGAGAGTGCGGCATCGTTTGCCAGAAGCGGCTCCGCTCCGATCACCGGAACGGAGTGCTTCGCTTCCCGGAGTCCTGCCACGACCCCTGACGCCAGCCCGCCGCCACCGATCGGAACGACGATGCCGTCTAGGTTGTATTCCAGGGCGGCCAGTTCCCTTCCCAGGCTGCTGTTCCCTTCAATCACGTACGGATCGTCATACGGACTGGCGACATAGGCGTCCGGATGTTCCTTCGCCAGTTCCCAAACCCGGTCCCAGCGTGGCTGGGCTGTTACGTCAACCAGTTCCACCTTACCCCCATAACCTCGCACGGCATTCACTTTTACCTGGGACGAATTCGAGGGCATCACCACGACGCAGGACTTCCCCAGCAACTGGCACGCAAAGGCCAGCGCCTGCCCAAAATTTCCTGACGACGCTGTGAGGAACAGGTCTGCCTCGGCATGCATCACCACGTTGTACGCCGCGCGAAACTTAAAGCTGCCGGTGTGCTGGAAGGACTCATTGGCCAGAATGATCCTTGCTCCCAGGGCTTTCGAAAGCCGGCTGGATTCAACAATCGTGGTTTTGCGAATTACTGCTTTCAGCGCCTCCAACCGATTGTCCTTCGTCTCCAAGCGCCACCCCCTCTCGACCAACAGACTTGTTCCCTAAATGCCGGGCAGCCACCGTACCAACCTGCTTCTCTTTCAGGATATCAAGTTTCATGGGACGAGGCAGGGCAGACGTACAAACACGCCGAACACAACGGCCAGGCAGGCACTGGAAAGCGAGGACCGCGACAGTCAGCCGAGTTCACGGTGTAAAATGAACTGACGGTAGAAGCATGAGCAAGGGCAGATTTGTTAATCAAAAGCTCGGCAAGCGGACGGACCGGAAGTCTGAGCTGCTCAAAGCGCGGCTGAAGGCTCAGCCGCCGATCAAATCCAAAAGGCCGGTGAAGGCCGCCGATCCCAAAGGCCCTTCGCGTTAGGACTTGTCCATCAAAGCGGTGTGCAACGGGCTGGGCGCGTTGACACCACGCAGCCATCAACGCTAGAATAACTTGATTTCTGTCAATAAAGCTGAGGTGACTGTACATGTATGCGATCATTCGGACCGGCGGCAAGCAGTTCAAAGTTTCGCCGGGAGACGTGGTGCGGGTCGAAAGGCTTCCGGGCGAGCCGGGTGCGGGCGTGGAATTCAACCATGTTTTTGCCGTGCGCAAGAAGGAATTGGTGGTGGGTACGCCGCTGGTGGAAAACGCCAAAGTGACGGCAACCATCCTGGCCAATGATCGCGCGCGAAAGGTCCGCGTGCTGAAGTACAAGCGGAAGAAGCAATACCGCCGGACGATTGGCCACCGCCAGAATTACAGCGAAGTCCGGATCAACGAAATCGTCATCCCTTAATCGGGCCCTGGGCAAGAACACACACGAGGCATTTGGAATGGCACATAAAAAAGGTTTAGGCAGCTCGAGGAATGGCCGGGATTCGAACGCACAGCGGCTTGGCGTCAAGCGCTTTGACGGGCAGATGGTCACAGGAGGATCGATCCTGGTTCGCCAGCGCGGTACTCGGTTGAAGCCCGGAGACAACGTGGGAGTCGGCAAGGACGATACGCTGTTTGCCAAGGTCTCCGGCATCGTCAAGTTTGAAGACAAGGGCCGCGCAGGCCGATATGTCAGCATCCTGATCCCGTCAGCAAATTGAATCCTGCACGCGGCGGGCGAAGTCCGCACAGGGGGCTTCCTTGCCGATTTTCAGTTTCAGGCATCAACAAGCAACTGTAAATTTCATGCTGGTCTGACAGCCGCGTGCGGCGTATTCTTGTTTTTATAGCCACAGAAGGTTTTCTGATGTTTGTTGACGAAGCCCGAATCCATGTTGCGGCCGGGGGTGGCGGAAACGGCTGTGTCGCCTTCCGCAGGGAGAAGTACGTGCCGCGCGGCGGTCCCAGCGGCGGCGATGGCGGCAACGGCGGCAGCGTCTACCTGGAATCCACGGCCCACCTCAATACCTTGCTGAAATTCCGCTTCAATAAAGAGTTCCGCGCCCGGCGCGCCGGCCACGGCGAGGGTTCAAACCGGCACGGCAAAAACAGTGAAGATTTGGTGATCGAGGTCCCCGTGGGAACTGTGATCTATGACGACGCTACCGGCGACAAGCTGGTTGATTTTGAGGCCGAACGCATGCGCTTCCTGGTGGCCAAAGGCGGGCGCGGCGGACGCGGCAATGCCCGGTTTGCCACTTCGACGAACCAGGCGCCCCGACGGGCTGATCCCGGGAATCCCGGCGAGGAACGAGATCTGCGGCTGGAACTGAAGCTTCTGGCAGATGTTGGCCTGGTGGGTTTTCCTAATGTCGGCAAGTCCACGCTGATTTCGAGGCTCAGCGCCGCCCGGCCGCGCATCGCTGATTATCCATTTACGACTCTCGAACCTTCCCTAGGCGTCGTGGGCGTGGATGAGGAAGAGTCCTTCGTGATGGCCGACATACCTGGGCTGATCGCCGGCGCGCATGAAGGCCGGGGCCTGGGTGACCGCTTCCTGAAGCACGTGGAGCGGACCCGCTTGCTGCTCCACCTGATCGACGTGGCGGAGATTTCAAGCCGCGATCCCGTCGAGGACTATCACGTCATTGTCAAAGAGCTGGAAAGCTTCAGCCCGGTGGTTGCGGGAAAGCCGATGATGATGGTAGCGTCTCGGATTGACGCCGCGGGCGACAGCAATCGCCTGTTCGCGCTCAGGGAGTTTTGCCGGGGGCAGAAGCGTCCTCTGTATGAGATTTCCTCCGTGACTGGAGAAGGCCTGGAAGAGTTGAAACGCGCGGCATGGGCCAGACTCCAGGAGATTCCGCGGCCCGGTCTTCCCGAAAACGCTGTCTCTGAAATGTGAGGTCTGTGATTTGGAAGTGAGAATTCGGCCCGACGGCAGGCAGGACTGACGACCGCGTGAAAATTGCCATCTTTGGTGGAACCTTCGACCCGATTCACTCCGGCCACATGCAGGCGGCAAAGGCTGCCGCCCGGCGGCTCCATCTGAATAAAATATTGTTTGTCCCTACGGGATGCCCGCCCCATAAGACTTGCAACTCCCTCACCGATTACCATCACCGCTTTGCCATGGTGGCACTGGCCTGCGCGGAAGATGCGCGTTTTGTTCCTTCCACGCTGGAAAGTCCCGATTTGCACCCCGGACCGCATTACTCGATTGACACCGTGCGGCGCGTTAAGCGAATGCTGAAGCCCAGCGATAAGCTTTACTTCCTGATTGGCCTTGACGCATTGCTCGACCTTCGCCACTGGAAGAAATTTCGGCAGCTTCTCGACTTCACAGATTTTATTGTCGTGTCACGGCCGGGCTTTGAAATCAGTGAGGTTGAAAAGGCCCTGCCGCGCGAGATGCTGGGATCCCGGCCACGGAGAGGTTCGCAACAAGTCCGTTTGCGGCATAGCACCGTATACATTCTACCGAACGTCGAGGTTCCCCTGGCGTCCACCGGTCTGCGCCGGGCCGTCCAGCAACGTCAGGACATTTCGGGCCTGGCGCCCCCCCTGGTCGAACAATATATACTGAAAGAAGGGCTGTACCGGGCAGCCATCAAGCTCCGCGGAGGAAAATGACGGCGAACTTGCGTGAGGCCATCCGGGCCGCCCAGGACCGTAAGGCGGTGAACCTGACCGTGCTGGACGTTGGCAAAATCTGTTCTTTTGCGGACTATTTTGTGATTTGCAGCGGCACTTCAACCCGCCACACTCGCGCCATTTCTGACGCCATTCAGGAAGAGTTGAAAAAGCAATGGAACCTTAATCCCGCCCACCTGGAAGGCTACACGCAGTCCGAATGGATTCTGATGGACTACTTCGATTTCGTGGTCCACATATTTTCGGAGCGGGCACGCGAGTTTTACAATCTTGAAAGGCTCTGGAAGGCCGCTCCGCGCGTCCTCGTCCCCAGCGGGCCGACCGATTAGCGGCCATCGCCGTTGGAGTATACAGCACGGTAGCAGGCAGGCGCCATGCGCATTCGAGTATTCTGGGAAGGCAAAACAAAGGACGCGCATCTGCGCGCGCTGGCGGCCGATTACGCCAGTCGGATTGCCAAATTTACTGAAATCGTCATCGAAGAATTGCCCGAAGCGCGAAAGTCCAGGAGGCAGAGTGCGAAAAGGGAATCACCTGCCGAAGCAAGCATGCTGGATAAAACGGCCAGGAGCACCCGGGTTTTTCTGGACCCGGAGGGCGCCGAGTGGACGTCAAAGGAATTTGCCCTGTGGCTGGGCGACCAGGGAGTGCACGGGACGCGCGAGATAGCTTTTGTGGTGGGCGACGCAGATGGATTTTCCCCGTCCTTCCGGGGCCACGCCAACATCCTGCTGTCCCTTTCCCGGATGACGCTGACCCACGACTGGACGCGGGCCATGTTGCTGGAGCAGATTTACCGGGCGTTCACCATCCTGCGGGGCTTTCCCTACGCCCGCTGAGCAGAGGTCAGTTAGGGCGGCCAGTTAGGGCGCCGTCACGCCGCCACAGGGCGGTCCCGCCCCGGCGGGACCGCCGCTACTCCACCATCAGGAAAAGGACTCGCGTTGTCTGAAGCCAAAAAGGGATTAATCATCGTCTTCACTGGCCCCGGCAAGGGCAAGACCACCGCGGCCCTGGGCACGGCTTTTCGAGCTATAGGCCAGGGAATGAAGGTATTGATGGTACAATTCATCAAAGGTTCCTGGCACTACGGAGAGCTGGACACTTGCAGAATGCTGGGTGAAGACAATATCAAGATTCTGCCCATGGGGCGAGGGTTCGTCAAAGTCGGGGTGGAAAAACCAGACCCGGAAGATGTCCGCATGGTGGATGAAGCATGGCAATATGCAAGCCACGCCATTAGCGGCGGGGAATACGACCTGGTGATTCTGGATGAAGTGAATTACGCGATCAGTTACAGGATGCTTGACCCGGCAAAAGTTGTGGAAACGCTAAAGCGAAAGCCTGAGAGGGTCCATGTGGTGCTTACCGGACGCAACGCCCATGCTGCCGTGGTTGAATGCGCTGACCTGGTGACGGAAATGCGCGAGGTAAAGCACCCTTATCAGAAAGGCATCCTCGCCCAGCGCGGCATCGAGTACTGAACTTCGCGCCCGCCGAACAACAGCCGGCGACCGCTGCCCGGGGAATCGAACAATCCATGACCTGGTTTCGTAAAGAAAAGAAGCCCTTGGAAACGACGCCTTCGAAAAAGGGTGGCGCCCAGACGGAAGGCTTGTGGACCAAATGCGAATCGTGCAAGCGCATCCTCTGGAAAAAAGACATCGAACAGAACCTCTTCTGCTGTCCCAAGTGTAATTTCCATTTCAAGATGACCTCTGAGGCCCGTCTGGCCATGCTGTTTGACGACGGCAAGTATGTCGAGTACGACGCGGGCATGACCTCGCCCGACCCCTTGCAGTTTGTGGACCGGAAAAGCTATCGCGACCGCCTGACGGCTGCCGAAATTGTGACGGGCGCCAAAGATGCCGTTCGCGTGGCAGAGGGCAGGCTGGAGGGCAGGCCGCTCATCGCCTGCGCCATGGAGTTCCGCTTTATCGGCGGGAGCATGGGCGCGGTGGTGGGAGAAAAAATCACGCGGGCGATTGACCGGTGCATAGAAAAAAAGCTGCCGCTGGTGATCGTATCGTGCTCCGGCGGAGCGCGCATGATGGAGGGCACCATCAGCCTGATGCAACTGGCAAAAATCAGCGCCGCGCTGGCCCGCTTTGACGAGGTGCGGAAGCCGTACATATCGGTCCTGACCAATCCCACCACCGGCGGCACCACAGCAAGCTTCGCGATGCTCGGCGACCTGAACATTGCCGAACCCGGCGCGCTGATCGGGTTTGCCGGCCCTCGCGTGATCGAGCAGACCATCCGACAGAAGCTGCCCGACGGCTTCCAGACTGCGGAGTTTTTGCTGGAGCACGGGATGCTCGATGCCATCGTCCCTCGAACCGAGTTAAAGGTCTACATGGCAAAGACATTGGATTTTATGGGAGCATGGAATTCCCCCACACCCCTCAAATGATCGAACCGATTCCACCTCAGGGTGCCATTCCTTTTGACGAATGCCTCAGGATTCTCTGGGACCTCGGGCACGAACTGCACGGCAGGAAGTTTGATCTCGATGCGATCAGAGCTATCCTCTCAACCCTGGGGCGCCCGGAGCGCCGCTATCCCACGGCTATCATTGCGGGAACCAACGGCAAAGGGTCGACTTGCGCCATGCTGGCGTCCATATTGGAAAGCGCCGGCTATCGCACGGGCCTCTACAGTTCTCCGCATCTCATTCGCGTCAATGAGCGAATTCGCGTCAGCGGGCAGGAAATTTCGGATAGCGAATTCGCAGCTGCCTTCACTACGGTCCACGACGCGGTGGAAAAGCTGGTTGAGGCCGCTGTGCTTCCCCAGCGCCCCAGCTTCTTTGAATACCTGACCGCCGTCGCCTTCCAGCACTTCGCGCGGGCCGGGGTGGATTTTGCTGTCCTGGAGGTTGGAATGGGCGGCCGCCTTGACGCTACTAACGTGACCGACGCATCCGTCGCCGTCGTCACCAACGTCGATCTCGATCACCAGGAATTCCTGGGAAACACGCTCACCGCCATTGCCACGGAAAAGGCGGGCGTCATCAAGCCGGGTAGACCAGTGGTCTCGGGGTGCGAGCATCCAGAAGTGCGCGAGGTCATCCGGCAGAAGTGCCGGGACGCGGGAGTTGAGTTGATCGAAACCGGGAGCATGGTGTCCGCGGTCAACGTTTTCCATTCGGATGGTTGCTATGGATTCGACCTGAAAATGGATGGCCTCAATCTTCCCAGGGTCTCGCTCCAGATGGCCGGGATGTTCCAGGTGAAAAATGCTGTTACGGCGGCAGCAGCGGCGCGGCAACTGGCCCGCGCGGGTTTCCGGGTCCCGCTGGAAGCCATCCGCAACGGCCTGCGGGCCGCGGCCTGGCCGGGCAGGCTGGAGGTCATCCGGCGGCGCCCGCTTATCCTGCTGGACGGCGCTCACAATCCCGCCGGGGCGCGCGAAGTGGCCGAATTTGTTCGACGGCATCTTAGTGGACGAACGCTCCGCCTTGTCTACGCCAGCATGCGCGACAAAGCCATCGGCGAAATCAGCAGCATCCTTTTTCCCCTCGCCCAGGCCGTTTATCTCACGCGGCCCGGTCTTGACCGTGCCGCCGCGCCAGAAGCGGTCCTCGAGGCGGCAGTGGCCTTACCCCCGCAGACTTTTGTCGAACCTGATCCGGTGCGCGCCCTCGAGCAGTCCGTCTCCTGTTCCCTGCCCGAAGACGTCGTGCTGGTGGCTGGATCACTGTTTCTGGTGGGCGCTGTCAAGAAGGCGATTTTGGAAGGGCGACTCGCGCCCGATGCGATGGCGGAGCCGGAAGTGTTCTCGGAGCTCTGCTGATCTAACATGAATCCCACCCTGCCGACGCCCATTCGCCAGCCATCCAGCATGGCGCGCATTTGGAATTTTCTGGATTATGCCCGCTCGCTGCTTTTCACCGATCTCCTGATCTATCTCTACACCGCAGTTTGCGGAACTTTCTCCATTTGCGGGTCATTCTTTGACGCCCACGGCCGTTGGCAGCACGGGTGCGCCCGCGCATGGTCATGGCTGATTCTCAAGACCAGCAGAATACGACTCAGCATAGAAGGCATTGCGAACTTTGACCCCAACCAAACGGTTATCTTCTGCTCCAACCACCCCAGCGCCATGGATATTCCCATCCTGTTCGTCAGCCTTCCGGTACAGTTCCGCTTTCTGGCCAAGCGAGGGCTTTTCAGCGTCCCATTTCTCGGCTGGCACTTGCGCCGTTCCGGACACATCCCGGTTGACCGCGGCCGCCCACGCGAGGCGTTGAAAGGATTTGACCAGGCCGCCCAAAGGATCAAGGAAGGCCGTCCTGTGGTGGTCTTTCCCGAAGGAAGCCGAAGTCGGACCTGTGAAATGCTTCCCTTCAAGAGCGGAACGTTCTACCTGGCCATCCTTTCCGGCGTCCCCATCGTTCCCATCACGGTGAACGGTTCGCGCGAAGTCCTGGCACCGGACTCGCTCCACATCCGGCCTGGCCGCGTGCGGGTGGTGATTCACAAAGCCATCTCAACCGCCGGCCTCTCGGTCCACGACGTGAGTGAACTGTCAAACCACGTGCGGGACGTGATTGTTTCGGGGCTGGACCAGAAACAGAGACCTTAGGACCAATGCGAGGCCTCGCGTGGCGAGGACCACCGATCATGACAATCAGCCTTGAAAACCAGGTTGCGGTAGTGACGGGAGGTTCGCGCGGAATTGGTGCGGCGACCGTCAAGCTTTTTGCCGAAGCCGGGTGTAACGTGGTATTCAGCTATCAGCGGGCAACGAAGGCTGCGCAGGGAATCGAGAAGTCGTGCAGCAAAACGCCAGGCTCCGCGTCGGCTATCCGCGCCGACGTTTCAAAACAGGGAGACGTGCGAAAGCTGGTCGATTCAGTAATCCGCCGCTACCGGCGGATCGACATCCTGGTGGCGAACGCCGGCATCTGGAATGCCGAGCCACAGCGCATCGACCAGATCACGGAGCGAGACTGGGACAGAATGGTCGCCGTGAATCTGAAGGGCGTTTATGCGGTCATCCGGTGCGCTGTCCCACACATGGTTCGGCACAGGCGGGGACGCATCATTGCGGTCTCTTCCACCGCCGGGCAGCGCGGCGAAGCCTTTCACACGCATTACGCAGCGGCCAAGGGCGGCCTGATCAGCCTGGTGAAGAGCCTTTCCACTGAACTGGCCCCGCACAACATTCTGGTGAACGCTGTGGCGCCCGGCTGGGTCATTACGGACATGGCAGAGCCGGTCCTGCGCAACGCCTCGGAGAAGCGAAAGGCGATTAGCTCGATTCCGCTTCGCCGATTCGGCAGGCCCGAGGAAGTCGCCATGCCGATCCTTTTTCTGGCCTCGAACATGTCAACCTATTTGACCGGAGAAATCATCAATATCAATGGAGGGAGCGTCCTCTGTGGATGATAAAAGGAAAGCAGTGCTCGGAACCCTTGCCTTGGCTGGCTTGGGCGCGTTCGCTTTTTTAACCGCCGCCAGAGGATTACGCTCTCAGCAGGCCCCGGCGGCCGCGCCGTCAACAGCGTTGCCTTCGCGTATCAGTCCCAAGGCCCAGCAACTGCTCGACCAGGCGATCCAGGCGCTGGGAGGTCCGGCATTCCTGAACTTTAAGAACATATCAACCTCGGGGCGGGTGTTCGGCTTCTCCAACGGCGAGATGGCCGGGGTCCAGCCTTTCAAAAGCATCTACGCGCCACCCGACAAGCGCCGCTTCACTTATGGCAAGGGCAAGCCCGTGACCCTGATCAACAATGGTGATGACGGCTGGGAATTGGACCAGTACGGCCTCACTCATCAACTTCCTGACCAGGTCCGGCAATGGAAACTCTCCAACCATTACAGCCTGGATAATCTTCTGCGCTCCATCATCAAAGAGAACGGAGTGCTGGTCCTTGACCACGGGGTCGATTTCGTCGCCAACCAGCCCGCCTACGTAATCGACATCACGGACGCCCAGAATGTCCAGCTCCGGCTGTATCTTCGCAAGGACAACTACCTGCCGCTGCGCGTCACCTATAGTCTCGAGAACCCTCGTACTCAGGACCGGGATGAATACGTCGATGACTACAGCGACTACCAGCGCTTCGACGGCATCATGACGCCCATGAACATCGTCCGGACCCTGAACGATGAGCGGATCGGCGCTGCCTACAGGAACCGTGCCAGCTATAACGTGAGTGTCCCCGCGAACTATTTCCAGCCGTCCCAGTGATACCCAGCCCCTTCTGCTATAATGACGGGCGGAGGACATTTGGCGCGCCAACGGTTCATCAGATCAACCACAATCCTTTGCGTCCGACGGAATGGCAGCCTGGTGATGGCTGGCGACGGCCAGGTCACGATGGGCGAGAGCATCATCAAGCACAAAGCCAGAAAAATCCGCCGCCTGTATAACGACAAGGTGGTGGCCGGGTTTGCCGGCAGTACCGCAGACGCGCTCTCACTTTTCGGACGGTTTGAGCAGAAACTCGAAGAATTTCACGGGAACCTCAGCCGGGCCGTCGTAGAGCTGGCCAAGGAGTGGAGGACCGATCGCGCGCTGCGCCACCTGGAAGCCCTGCTGCTGGTTGCGGATAAGAAAGCCACCTATCTGGTGAGCGGCAACGGCGATGTCATCGAGCCCGATGATGGCATCGTAGCCATTGGTTCCGGCGCACCTTACGCGATTTCCGCGGCGCGCGCCCTCGCCAAGCACACCAAAATGACCGCCCGTGAAATCGTCGAGGAAGCGATGCAGATCGCAGGGCAGACCTGCATTTATACGAATGAGCAAAGCAGCGTCGAGGAGCTATAACGCTCCCGGCCTTTGAGGAATCTGGAATGGTTTTCTATTTACCTGAGAACATCGAAACAGCCACCATGCTGGACGAACTGACGCCGCGCCAGATTGTTACCGAACTCGACAAGCACGTGATCGGACAGCGGGAGGCCAAGCGCGCCGTGGCCATTGCCCTGCGCAACCGCATGCGGCGGCAGAAGCTTTCGGCCGAGCTGGCGGAAGAAATCCTGCCCAAGAACATCATCATGATCGGGCCCACGGGCGTGGGCAAAACGGAAATTGCCCGCCGCCTGGCCCGCCTGGCCAATTCACCGTTCATCAAAGTGGAGGCGTCGCGGTTTACAGAAGTTGGCTACGTCGGCCGCGACGTGGAGTCCATGGTCCGCGACCTGGTAGAAATTTCCATCGATATGGTGCGCGAAGAAAAGATCGAGGAGGTGGCGGAAAAAGCCGAGACCAACGCCGAAGAACGCCTGCTGGACCTTCTGCTGCCGGCGCCCGCGCCACCCCATGCCGACAAAACGCAGCCCGACGACGGCTATCGGACGGCGCTCGAGCAGTTCAAGCGCACGCGCGAAAAGCTTCGGGCCCAGCTCCGGGAAGGCAAGCTCGACGAGCGCCAGGTGGAAATCGAAACACGCGAACGCAGTTTCCCTGCCTTCGAAATCGTCTCCTCGCAGGGCATTGAGGAGATGGACATCAACATCAAGGACATGCTCCCCGGCCTGTTTGGCCAGCGCAGCAAGAAGCGCCGCATGCCCGTCTCTGAAGCGATGGATTATCTTGTCCAGGAAGAGGAGAACAAACTGATCGATATGGACCAGGTAACGCGCACCGCAGTGGAGCGCGCCGAGCAGTCCGGCATTATCTTTCTGGATGAAATTGACAAGATTGCCGGGCGAGAGCGCGGGGCCGGTCCTGATGTAAGCCGCGAGGGTGTGCAGCGCGACATCCTGCCCATCGTGGAGGGCACCACCGTCAACACGCGTTACGGCATGGTCCGTACAGACCACATACTCTTTATTGCCGCCGGCGCCTTCCACGTCAGCAAGCCCTCAGACCTGATCCCAGAGCTCCAGGGCCGCTTTCCCATCCGGGTCGAGCTGCAGTCGCTCAACGTGGATGATTTTGTTCGCATCCTCAAGGAGCCGAAAAGCGCGCTGGTCAAGCAGTATGTGGCGCTGCTTGAAACCGAGGGAATCAAGCTTTCCTTCACTGACGACGCTCTCGACGAAATCGCTAATTATGCCGCCAGGGTTAACGAGCAGACGGAAAACATCGGCGCGCGGCGCCTGCACACCATCATGGAAAAGCTACTGGACGAGATTTCATTTGAGGGACCTGACCTGAAGAAGAAAACGGTGCGGATCGATGGCGCTTATGTCAAAAAGCAGCTCGCCGAAATCGTGAAGGACCAGGACCTCAGCCGCTATATTCTGTGAGCGCTCAATTGCGAACGTCCCACTTCGGCGGCTGCTCCGCCCCGAATGAAATTTGCACAATCAGACCGCTTCCGCCACGCCGGTGGGCCAGGCTTCTGCGCGGTTTATTGCCCGCCGCGTTGACCTTTCTCGTTGCAGCTTGTGGCGTGCAGGCGCCGCCAGAACCTCCGCGCATCGAGATTCCGCAACAAATCAAGGACCTTGCCCTGACTCAGGTGGGCGCGACGCTCCACATTACTTTCACCTTGCCTACCCTCGCTACCGACGGCGAACTGCTCAGCAAGCCGGTCCAGCTTGATGTTTTTCGCAACATCTCTCCCGCCGGCGCTCAGTCCGCGACACCCGATCTCAGCGGCAAGCCGTGGATTTCTCTCACCGCGAAGCAACTGCCCGCGTACGTGCGCGGCGGCAAGGCCGACTACCCATTCGAGCTTTCGCCCCAGGAGGTCAGGCAGGAGGTCGGCTCCACTTTCACATTTTTGGTGGTCGGGCTGACGCACGGTTTTCGCGGGCGCCCGCGCAAGAGCGCGCCTTCGAACGTTGCACACGCCACTCTGCTCGATGCCACTATGCCCGTATCGAACCTGGCGGTGAAACCCACCCAGGACGCGCTGCTGCTCACCTGGGACACGCCGGCCGAGACGCTCACAGATGCTTCACCCTCGCACATTTCCGGCTATCGCGTCTATCAGAGCGACACCGGCAAGCCCGGCTCTTTCAAGTTGTTGGGCCAGGCTCCCGCAAGTCGATTCGAGGACAGGAGCTTCCAGTTCGGCAGGCAATATTACTTCAGCGTCAGCGCCGTTACCAGCGTCGCCAAGGAGACGGCCGAAAGCCAGCCCTCGGCGCCGGTCAGCATCACCCCGCGCGACATTTTTCCGCCGCCCGTTCCCACGGGACTTACGGCGGTGAACACCGCGGGGGCAGTCGATTTGCTATGGAACGCGAGCTCCGGCAACGACCTTGCCGGCTACAACGTCTACCGAAGCGCTGGCAGTGGCCCGTTCCAGCGCATCAGCAAGGACCTTGCGCCCACGCCGGTGTTCCATGACGCCTCGGTGGCGCCCGGCCAGGTTTACGAGTACGCCGTTACGGCCGTCGATCTGGCAGGCAACGAAAGCGAAAAATCAAAGCCTGCCAGCGTCACGACGCCTTCGGCCGGCGCACAGTGATCGCACGCGACGCGCCACTCGGCGCAAAATGGTATAATTCCGCCGGAATTCGGAGCGGCCACGCGCTCGCGACGGATTGCGGGACGAAGTATTCGCTGGTTCGGGAAACTCCAGCGATGAAAGAGGTCGAATCGGCAGTGAGGTTCGGGTCGCCACTTGAGATTGGAACGGCTGTCGCCGTGGTCGTAGTTCTGTTCGGCTGCGGCGCATTCGCTTATGTCAGGCTGCGCCGGAGAAAGAGTCCTGCTGAAATCGAGCGGCTTCGCCGATTGTGGCTGGGCCGGACGGGCCGCATCGCTGCTGCAGAAGTCACAGGACTGGTTGAGCCGGCAGGCGATGACTCGGCGCTGATGCTCGTCTATCGCTATGATGTGGCGGGCGTGACTTACGAAGTGATGCAGGACATTTCGGCGATGCCCGCCGTTGCCGCTGAAGCTCGTCACCTGATCGCCAAAGGCATCAGCGTCAAGTATGAAACAAAGCATCCCAGCAACTCCATCGCGGCGTGCGAGGTATGGTCAGGAATAAGGGGGGTCGCCGTCGTCGAGCCGTAGGGCATCTATCGCTTGCGGGTTAGTGTGCGAGGACGAAAAAGGCTTCAGCAGGAACTCCGCGGCCGATGGAGGTTGTTCGTTTCTCAACCGAAGGGTGGCGAACAGAGAGCATCAGTAAGGGCCGGCAATTCCAATGGTTAGAATGTGAACCTTAAACAAAAACTCGAAGAGCTTCATCGGCGGCGCGCTCAGGCCGAAGCCGGTGGCGGTGAACAGCGCCGCGCCCGGCAGCACGCCGAAGGCAAGCTTTCCGCCCGCGAACGCCTGGAGCTTCTGTTTGACGAGGGAACGTTCGAGGAGATGGGCGAATTCGTCGAGCATAACTGCCGCGATTTCGGAATGGATGCGCAGCGCATTCCGGGCGATGGCGTCGTCACCGGCTACGGCCAGATCAACAAGCGCCTTGCTTACGCCTTTGCCCAAGACTTCACCGTCTTCGGCGGTTCGCTCAGTGAAGCCAACGCAGCCAAGATCTGCAAGATTATGGATCTGGCGCTGAAGGTTGGAGCGCCGCTCATTGGCCTTAATGATTCCGGCGGCGCCCGCATCCAGGAAGGCGTCGCCTCGTTGGCGGGTTACGCTGACATCTTTCTGCGCAACACCCTGGCTTCCGGCGTGGTGCCGCAGATTTCCGCCGTCATGGGCCCCTGCGCGGGCGGAGCGGTCTACTCCCCTGCCATCACCGACTTCGTCCTGATGGTTGAAAATTCCAGCTACATGTTTGTCACCGGCCCCGATGTCATCCGCACCGTGATGCACGAGGACGTCACCAAAGAAGACCTCGGCGGGCCGCGCACTCACAGCTCCACCAGCGGTGTGACCCATTTCGTGACCCGTGACGATCCCGAATGCCTGGCTCTGGTGCGCGAGTTGCTCTCCTTCATGCCGCAAAACAACCGCGAGGACCCTCCTTTCGCCGAATCGAACGATCCCGCTGACCGCCGCGATCCCGAACTCGACAGCCTGGTTCCCGCCGAATCCGACCGCCCCTACGACATCAAGGACATTATCCGCCGCGTAGTGGATGAAGGTTATTTCCTGGAAGTCCACGAGAGGTTTGCTCAAAACCTGGTGGTAGGATTTGCGCGACTGGGCGGCTACTGCGTGGGCATCGTAGCCAACCAGCCCGCCGTGCTCGCCGGATGCCTCGACATCGACGCCTCGGTCAAAGGCGCCCGATTCGTGCGCTTCTGCGACGCCTTCAACATTCCGCTGATTACTTTCGAGGACGTGCCCGGATTCCTTCCCGGCACCCAGCAGGAATTCGGCGGCATCATCCGTCACGGCGCAAAGCTCCTGTTCGCCTTCGCCGAAGCAACCGTCCCCAAGCTCACGGTGATCACGCGGAAGGCCTACGGCGGGGCGTATTGTGTGATGTCGTCCAAGCACATCCGCACGGATGTAAATCTCGCGTATCCCACGGCCGAAATCGCTGTCATGGGGCCGGAGGGCGCCGTCAGCATCGTCAACCGGCGCGAGATGCAGCGCGCCAAAGACCCGGAGCAGGTGCGCAAGGAAAAAGCCGAGGAGTACCGCAACCGCTTCGCCAATCCTTACATCGCCGCCGAGCGCGGATACGTGGACGCCGTCATCGCTCCGCGCGACACCCGTCCGCAATTAATTCAGGCCCTGCACATGCTCGAAAACAAGCGCGACACCCTGCCTCCCAAAAAACACGGCAACATCCCGCTGTAGCGTCAGCCTACGATCTGGTATACTCAATCCGGAGTAATGGTCTATGGAACGGGAGTTTACGGCGGTCATCAAGAAAAGAGGGCGTTGGTACATTGCCTATATCGAAGAGATTCCCGGTGTTAACACACAAGGGAAAACTCTTGCTGAAGCCAGGGGAAATCTGCGTGAGGCCCTGCAGATCATTCTCGAAGCCAACCGCGAATTAAGAGCGGAACCACCGCTATCAGGCGCCCGCCGCGAACCCATAACGGTTGAGGTCTAGGGGCGCTTGAAACGCCGTGATCTGGTGCGCCACCTTACTGGCCAAGGCTGCAAGCTGCTTCGGGAAGGCGCAAAACACTCTGTATATGTAAACCCCAAAAACAACTTCACATCCACCGTTCCCCGGCATCGAGAGGTCGATGATTTTCTAGCCCGCAAGATCTGCCGCGATTTGTCCGTTCGTCTCCCCAAATGAAACTACGAACCACAACCCTCGCTCGTTTACTGATTGAATGACATTCCACAACCCCGGGAGCACGAGAGCTTTATCGACCGCTCCGGACGTGTATAATCATGTTTTCAGTGGATGCGCCGAAAACCCTGGCGGTGGGAGCACCCCCGCTTCAACAAACGCGAGAACGCTTGTTCAAAAAGATCCTCATTGCCAATCGTGGTGAGATCGCGGTGCGGGTGATGCGCGCCTGCCGCGAGATGGGCATTCGCAGCGTCGCGGTTTATTCGGAAGTGGACCGCAAGGCGCTGCACGTGCGCTACGCGGACGAAGCACTCCCAATCGGCCCCGCGCCCGCGGTCGAGAGCTACCTGCGCATTGACCGCATCATTGATGCCGCCCGGCGCTCGGACGCTGAGGCCATCCATCCCGGCTACGGATTTCTGGCCGAAAATCCTGATTTCGCCCGCGCCTGCCGCGATGCCGGCATCGTTTTTATCGGCCCCACGCCCGAGGCCATGGAGTTGATGGGATCCAAGACGGCCGCCCGGCGCCTGGTGATGAACGCCGGATTGCCGGTAGTTCCCGGCACGGATGCCAATCTCGACACCTTCGAGGAAGTGGCTCGCGTGGCACGTGAGATCAGCTTCCCAGTGATGCTGAAGGCCGCAGCGGGAGGCGGCGGCAAGGGACTGCGGAAGGTGGCAAGGGAGGAGCAACTCCAGTCCGCGTGGCGCAATGCTCGCTCGGAAGCGCAGAATGCCTTTGGCGATCCGTCGGTCTACCTCGAAAAATGGATCGAACGCCCGCGCCATGTGGAGATTCAGTTATTAGGCGACGCGCATGGCAACCTGATCTACCTTGGCGAACGCGAGTGTTCCTTGCAGCGACGTCATCAGAAAGTGTTGGAAGAATGCCCCTCACCCCTGCTCGATCCCGCCTTGCGGGACCGCATGGGCGAAACGGCCGTGCGCATCGGCAAGCTGGCCGGCTACACCAACGCCGGTACTGCAGAATTCCTCGTCGATCAGGACCGCAACTTTTACTTCCTCGAAATGAATGCGCGCCTCCAGGTGGAGCACCCCGTCACCGAACTGGTTGTGGGCATCGACCTGGTGAAGGAACAGTTCCACATCGCAGCCGGCGAGCCCCTCGAGTGGCGGCAGGAAGACGTGCAGCTTCGCGGGGCGGCTATCGAAGTCCGCATCTATGCGGAAGATCCCGCACGGGGCTTCTTCCCTTCTCCCGGGCTCATCACGCGGCTGGCCATACCGTCCGGGCCGGGCGTCCGCAGTGACAGCGGTGTTTACGAAGGCTGGCGGGTGCCGCTCGAATACGATCCGCTGCTGGCCAAGCTGGTGGTGTGGGGAACCGACCGCGGGCAGGCTGTGACGCGCATGCGGCGAGCACTGAGCGAATATGAAGTGGCCGGCCCCCAGACGAACCTGCAATTCTTCCGGCAACTACTGGCGCATGCGGAATTCGTGGAGGGGCAACTCGACACGGGCTTTATTGACCGGATGCTGGCGGAGGGCACGCTCAAGACTCCCCCGCCCCCGGAACTAGGGCGCGTGGCCATTCTGGCGGTGGCGCTTGAAATGAAAAGCAGGCGGCAGCATCTCCGCAGCGAAACTCGGACGAACGGCCGCGCGTCTGCTTGGAAAGCCGCAGGCCGCAGCGAGGAATTGGACCGCTGGCCGGGCCGCTGAAAACAGCGGGACAGCTACTCATGAATTTCGAAATCGAGTTGCGGGAAGATTCACGGACCAGCCAGCACAAGCTCACCGTGGAGAGCAGGCCCGGCGGACCTGCCGGGCAGGAAATGCCGCAGTACCTCATCGACGGGAAAGCGATCGAGGCCGACTGGGCCGAAATCCGGCCCGGCCACTATTCGATTCTGATTGGTGGTCAATCGTATGAAGTCCGTGTCCAGCCTGCGCCGGACAGCCGCCCGGGCCAGGCTGAGGCATGGGTTGTCACCCTCGCCGAGTACGACTTCCATGTTGAAGTCCGCGACCCGCGCACGCGCCGCTTTGCCGGGCAGGCCCTTGCGCACGATGGACCGCTCGAAGTGCTCGCGCCAATGCCTGGGAAAATTGTTCGGGTACTCGTGGGCCGCGGCGAAGAAGTCGCCCAGGACCAGGGGCTCGTGGTGATTGAAGCCATGAAGATGCAGAATGAACTGCGGGCGCCGCGCCCCGGCCGCATCGCCGAATTGCACGTCAAGGAAGGCGTCGGAATTGAGGCAGGAGCGAAGCTGCTGCGATTGGAATAGTGGCCGCCCCGGCAGCTTTCTACTGCGCTGCTTTCACAATCTGCTCCGCCAACAGGTTTTTCACCTTGGCGCCGTCGCGCAGAGTCTCAATGTAAGCCGCCTTGAGCAATTGCTCCTTTTCATTCTGGAGGGTCTTGCGGATCTGGCTCTGCACCTTGGGGTCTGTCAGGGGATGTTGTCCGGCCTGTTCAACACCCAGCAGCTTGATGATGTGGTAACCTCCCTCGGAAGTGATAATTCCGGAAATCTGGCCCGGTTTGAGCCTTTTCACAACCTGGTCGAGGGCGGGATTGGCTGCAAGCGACGATTCCGGAACAAAGCCCATGTCGCCGCCGCTCATGGCGGTTGCAGGGTCCTCGGAATAGTTCTGGGCGACGGCGGCAAAGTCCTGCCCCGAACGAAGCTGGGCGTAAAGCGCCTGGATTTTCCGCTCCGCCATCTGGGGCGTCTTGGCGTCGTCGTTTTTCAGGTTGTGCACGTCGCTGTTCGAGCCCGGAGTCACCTGGATCTGGGCCAGGTGATATTCGGTTTCCGGGACATCGAACGATGCCCGGTTGTTCTGGTAGAACGTGGAAATATCCGCGTCGCTCACCGAAACCCGGGCGCTGATGTCCCGGTTGATCAGCTTATTGACGGTGAGAGTGGTGCGCACCTCGTCGCGGAGGTCGTCTTCGGAAATGCCGCGTTCTTTCAGCTTCTGCTCAAACTGCTCCTGCGAGTAGGGGCTTTTTAGCTGGGCCATCTTGGTGTCGATTTCTGACTCGGACACAGTGATGCCGGAACGGGCAGCGTGCGCCACCAGGATCTGATTGTTGATAAGCTCGTTCAGGATATTGAGCTTGTAGCTGAGCGCCTCCTCAGGATCTCCGGCCTCGCCCGTCGAGCCGGCGCGGCTTCTGTAAATCTTTTCCACCTGGGACTGGAAGATGTCGTGTCCGTCAACCTGCGCCCAGACGTCTGCCGAAACCGCGTTTTTGGATTTACACGCGGGCATCAATAGCATCGCGCCCGTAAACGCCAGCGGCCAAGCTAACCACGCCCGAGACCGGCGGCCCCGTGCGCGTGATGGCCCTGCAAGTTTGCCCCGAAGCTCGCGGCCGCGGCCAGTGAGGGCAGTCAGGAGGCGATAGGCAAGACGGTGTACATCTGATAGAATTACAGTTTGCATATTTGAGATATTGTCCATTCTTGAGGAGTTTTTGATGGCGCGTCAATGTGAAATTTGCGGCAAAAGTCCTTCTTACGGGAATAACGTGAGCCATGCTCACAACGTCACCCGCCGGAGGTGGAACCCCAATCTCCAGCGCGTCCACGCCGTTGTGAACGGCGCCCGCAAGACGCTTCGCGTCTGTACGGCGTGTATTCGCGCCGGCAAGGTGACCAAGGCCGCCTGAACATCACTCCGGTCCCTGAGCAGCAAATCCATCCTGCCAGAATTCCCCAACAAGTCCTTCAACGGGCTGCCGCCGAACTCTGCCCCGGCAGCGCGGCCTGAGCTCGCCCGCCTCATTTCTTTTGAACGCGCTCAACCCGGTAGACGCCCTCTATTTTTCGTAGCGATGACACGATCTTTTCCAGGTGCGCCTTGTCAACGATGTCCACGGTGACATCGATGGAAGCCTGGTTATCCCCCGTTCTGGCTTCAATGTCCTGGATATTGGAGCGATCACTGCTGATCACGGCCGTGATCTCAGCCAGCATCCCCTGGCGGTCCGTAGTTACCAGGGTCAACCGGACTGGGTAGAAGGTATATTTCGGCCCAGTCCATTCGACCTCGATGCGCCGCTCCGCGTCGTACATCAGGTTTTGGACGTTGGGGCAGGTCCTGGAATGGACCGAAATGCCTTTCCCCAGCGTGATATATCCCACGATCGGCTCGCCACGGATGGGATTGCAGCACTTGGCGCGATAGGTCATCAGGTCGTCGATGCCCTTGACCTGGATCACCAGATCCTTGTCGTCGCCGGGACGGATGACAGGGCG